>NZ_MRCC01000010.1 GCF_001904655.1 Chroogloeocystis siderophila 5.2 s.c.1
GGCTGCTGGTGACGCGACTCCTGTTGCTTTCACTGCTCCTACCATCCATGGCTAATTCGATAATCGAATAACAGTCAACAAAAAGCGCTCCTTTTCGCAAGGGGCGTTTTTCTTTTTATCGTGGTCACAGATCGCCTAGAACAGATAGGATAGTGGTAGAGTGACCAAGGAGAATAACAACGGTTTACGCACGTCCTTTAGCGCGTTTAATAGAACAACTACAGCGCTTGCCTGGAGTTGGTCCTAAAACTGCCCAGCGCTTGGCTTTACATATTTTAAAAAGATCAGAAACGGAAGTACAGGCTTTAGCACAAGCTTTAATTGATGCAAAGCAGCAAGTAGGTCTATGTTCTGTCTGTTTTCATTTATCGGCTGAACCAGTGTGTGAAATTTGTCGAAATACTAACCGTGACAATCATACTATTTGTGTGGTGAGTGATTCTCGAGATGTGATCGCTTTAGAAAAGACGAGAGAATATCACGGCAAGTACCACGTTTTGGGTGGTGTAATTTCTCCAATGGATGGTATTGGTCCAGAACAGTTGACAATTCAATCACTTGTACGACGAGTCAACCAGCAACAACCTAAAGAGGTGATTTTGGCGATTAGTCCCAGTGTAGAAGGAGAGACGACCACCTTATATTTAGGTCAGTTATTGAAGCCATTTACGCGGGTTACGCGGATTGCTTTTGGTTTACCTGTAGGTGGCGATTTAGAGTATGCAGATGAGGTTACACTTGCAAGAGCACTTGAAGGTAGACGAGAACTAGATTAGCTGCAAAGATTCAATATTTTATAAAAATTATCATATTGTTTCTATAGATGCTTCTACATAGTTAGAGCATCTTTTTTTTGAGAATTGGCACAAAGTGTACAGCAAAGCGCAGACTTAATCTCTATACTGCTGATTGTGAGAAGCGTTGAGCAAGCTTTTTATACTTTCATCTTACTTAGATATTTCTATCGGCTACGGTAGAAAAACTTCTAGCTGCATTAAATCAGTGTTAATTTTGTAACCAAAACTTTGCTGCACGTATAACATTTATCGTTTTGCATAAAGCGAATCAAACCTACGTAGAAAAACTGATTTCCTCTGCTCTAGAATTGAGGATACTGTAAGTGTCAACACTACTTAAGTGAGCACTGATTTAGCCAAAAGAGCTTGTATGATTTTTCAAAATATTGAGACGAATAGCGACGAACGTTGACCGCGATTAGGCAAAATGTAAGCTTTTGGGGCAGTAATAGCTTGTTAATGTAATGTTTTGAGGAACACATATCTTGAGTTAAATAGTGATTACCAGGGAGTTTGAGTGTTAGTTTTTTGCAATTGATGATCTCTACATTGTACAAAGCAGAAAGTTCTCAGGTGAACCATTTTGATTCAGAGCCACCGAAAATTTTAGTCGTGGACGACCACGCAGCAAGCCGGATGACCGCTGTTGCTCTTTTAGCAGTAGAGGGGTACGAGGTTTTAGAAGCGGATAGCGGGGCAGCAGCGTTAGAGCTAGTGATACGCAGTCAGCCGGATTTGATTTTACTCGATGTTATGATGCCTGGCATGGATGGGTTTGAAGTGTGTCGCCGACTCAAACAGGACGAACAAACTCGATTGATTCCTGTTATTTTTATCACAGCGCTAAACGATCGGCGATCGCGTATTAGTGGAATCGAAGCCGGCGGCGATGACTTTCTCACCAAACCTTTCGATCGGCTAGAGTTAGCGGCGCGTGTTAAATCGCTAGTCCGACAAAAATGTTTAAACGAAGATTTAGATCATGCTGAACAAGTTTTATTTTCGATTGCGCAAGCGATTGAAAGCCGCGACCCTAACACAGGAAATCATTGTGAAAGATTGATGGATTTAAGCACAGCTTTTGGTGAATTCCTTCAGCTTTCGCGGACGCAAATGCGCAATTTACAGTGGGGAAGCTATCTGCACGACATTGGTAAAGTTGGTATTCCTGACGCAGTACTGCTGAAAGCCGGAAAATTAACACCACACGAATGGGATACAATGCGCCAGCACGTTTTAATTGGTGAAAAAATTTGCTTACCTTTACGTACAATGCGCGGCGTAATTCCCATTATTCGCCATCATCACGAACGCTGGGATGGTTCGGGCTATCCTGATGGACTAGTAGGAGATCAAATTCCCTATCTTGCGCAGGTATTTCAAGTTATTGATATTTATGATGCGCTGACGAGCGAACGCCCTTATAAACGCGCATTATCAAGTACAGAAGCACTTCAAGTTATTGCAGAAGAAAGCACAAAAGGCTGGCGCAATCCTACACTTGTCAAGCAGTTTATGGAATTTATTCACTCGCGTGACGAATAATAGCGGTCATTTCTGGCGAACTTGCGCCAAGAAGACACAATCTCAAGCGGCACTTGGAGCAATTAGCTGATATTATTAACCCGACGAAAGCTCGATAGCTGATTATGGTAGCGGTAGCAATTTTAGCAGCAGGACGCGGCACGCGAATGAAATCCTCTTTGCCTAAGGTGTTACATCCTTTGGGAGGAAGATCGATTGTTGAACAGGTTCTTCAAAGTTTACATAAAATTTCACCAACGCGGTGTTTGGTGATCATTGGCTATCAGGCAGAGCAAGTCAAAGCATCGCTTACCGAGGTAGCATCTAAGCTGACGATTCCTTTAGAGTTTGTTGAACAAACCGAACAACTAGGAACAGGTCACGCGATTCAACAAGTCATACCGTATTTAGAGGACTTTACGGATGATTTACTCGTTCTCAACGGTGATGTTCCCTTATTACGACCAGAAACGCTACAAGATTTGCTGCAAACGCATAAGGAACGTCAAAACGCTGCAACAATCCTGACCGCGCAGTTACCAAATCCACAGGGCTACGGGCGTGTATTTTGTGATGAACATAATATTGTTCAGCAAATTGTTGAAGATCGCGACTGCTCGACAGCGCAGAAACAAAACTGTCGCATTAATGCTGGAGTTTATTGCTTTCGCTGGTCAGATTTAGCTGAGGTATTACCACGATTGCAACCAAATAATACCCAGAAAGAATACTATTTGACTGATACCGTCAATTTTTTAGAGCCTGTCATGGCGGTTGATGTAGAAGATTACCAAGAAATTCTGGGGATCAATGACCGACAACAACTTGCGACTGCCTATAGTATTTTGCAAGCACGAATCAAGTCGCAGTGGATGGCTGCGGGTGTCACGCTGATCGATCCTGCAAGTATTACGATTGACGATACTGTGCAAATCGAGCCTGATGTGATTATCGAACCGCAAACGCATTTACGCGGACAGACAGTGATTCAGTCAGGGTGTCGTATTGGACCTGGTAGTTTGGTTGAAAACAGCTGTATAGCTGAGAATGTGAGCGTGCTGTATTCGGTTGTAACCGATAGTAGCGTTGCAGCAAATACGCGGATTGGTCCTTATGCGCATTTACGCGGTCATGCGGTCGTAGGTGCAGGGTGTAAGATTGGTAATTTTGTTGAGTTGAAAAATAGTCAGCTAGGCGATCGCACGAATGTAGCGCATTTATCGTATCTTGGAGATGCTACGCTCGGAACGCAAGTTAATGTAGGTGCGGGCACGATTACTGCGAATTATGACGGCGTACAAAAGCATCCGACAAAAATCGGTGATCGCTCTAAAACAGGGGCAAATAGTGTTCTAGTTGCGCCGTTAACAATTGGTAATGATGTCACTATTGCAGCAGGTTCAGCAGTCACAGAAGATGCTCCTGATAATTGTTTGGTTATTGGTCGGGCGCGTCAAGTGATCAAACCAGGTTGGCGGTTGAAAGGAAGAGATCAGGAATTATAGGGGCATTGCCTTGCTCTCAGAAATTAGCAATGAAATGCCTCTAGTTTAGAGTAGTAGTAAAGCCATAAGCTGTCTATTTGAAATGGAAGAACTACTAGAGCTTCGGGAACTGCTACAGCAAGGTAAGGTTGATGAAGCTTTGCTGTTGGTGGATGAATTAGAAGACATGAGTCTGAGTGACAAAATCAATAAAATTGATAGCTATGGCGTGGTCTTACTCGTTCATCTTATTAAACAGCAGGCAGAAAAACGCTCAACCCGCTCGTGGGAAATTTCTATTGAAAATGCGGCGCGAGAAATTAGAAAACTCAATAAACGCCGCAAAGCAGGTGGCTGTTATTTATCGTCAGCCCAACTGCTCGAGATCCTCGAAGAAGGATATCAAATTGCACTCAAACGAGCTTCTGCTGAAGCATTGGAAGGGCGTTTTGAGGCTGAAGAACTTGCAAGCATCGTAGACAAGCAAACGATTTTGTCGCAGGCGATCGCGTTGATTCAGCAGTAACTCGTTAATTCCTCACTCGTCCATTCCAACGTATCGCCAACTTTTTCGCCGGTATGATAGGCAGCAAGTAGTACTTCGCTTGTTTTTCCCCAAGCGATCGCACCAGTTGCGTCAATTGCAATTGCGCCTAAATCGCGTTTGCGGTTGTATGCTTCGGTAAACGAGCGTTGCATCGCTTCTGGTAAAGCTAAACCATCGGTGACACGGACAACGATTCGCGCCGCTAAACACTCGTCAATAATATCTTCACCAATTCCGGTACAACTGACTGCTGCATCGGCTGTGGCATAATTGCCAGCAGGCATTGCAGAATCACTTACCCGCCCGATACGTTCAAAACCTTTACCGCCCGTTGAAGTTCCAACTGCTAAATGTCCTTGTGTGTCGAGGGCAACAACGCCAATTGTACCGCGTCCGGCATTGCTCGATTCAACCAACTCTTTTTCGGCAACGACACCCGCCATTTTTTTCTCAAAATTATCTTGTCGTTCCTGAAGCCACTCTTGCAACCGCAACTCAGTCAAAGCATCGTAACTAGGAATTTGCAATTCGCGTAACAACTCGGCTGCACCATAATCGGATAATACGCGATCTGCGGAAGTTTGCAGATTTTGTGCCAGATCAATCGGATGCTGTACCCGCGAGACGTTAATTACACCACTAAAGCGCTGGCAAACACCATCCATGAGTGACGCACTCATGCGAATTTGACCATCAGATTGCAGCACTGAACCTGTTCCAGCATTAAAGCGCGGATCGTCTTCTAATAATTGACAGCCATGAACGACAGCCTCAGCAGCTGTTGCACCTGCAAGTAATAGTGCATAGACTTCTTCGATAACTGAGTAGAGCGATCGCCGAATGATTTCTACTCCACCTTTACTTTTGAGGGAACTACCAGCCCCGCCATGAATAATTAACTTTGGTTGCACTCGTCATCCTAGAATTTTAGACTTGTGATTTTAGATTTTAGATTATCTACAAAAACGATTTAGTAATATATGGTAGATATTGCTCAATTTTTCTAGCTATGTGGCTTGGTAATTGGTAAATGATAAATGCTTTTACGACCTATTCCATTGCCATATTTATCTGTATTTGAGCGCCGCCGCCGACAGCGTTCAGAGCAATACTTTACATCATCCCAACAATCTGCCCATTTTTTTCGCCAAGTGAAGGGACGCTGACAAACTGGACAAATTTTTGTCGGTAAGTCTGATTTAGCGCGAGCTCGTGCCATGTTGAGTAAGTAATAGATGAGTAGTCTAATTTTAAGAAATATTGCGAGAAAAAAGTGATGGTAGAAACCGCCTTAACTGGAATACGAATAGTTTTAGTCGAACCAGCAGGGGCTTTGAATGTTGGCGCGATCGCCCGTGTGATGAAAAATTCAGGGCTAGAAAATCTTGTGTTAGTCAATCCGCAGTGCGATCCGCTGTCTGGGGAAGCGCAACTAATGGCGGTTCATGCAGTGGATATTTTAGAAAATGCAATCCAAGTTGCAACATTACCAGAAGCGCTAGTAAACTGTACGCGCGCGATCGCGACCACCGCCCGTGATCGCGACACGGGGATTACACTCGAACATCCACGTACTGCACTTCCGTGGTTAATCGAGCAAAACACTGCGCTGATTTTTGGACCCGAATATCGCGGTTTGAGTAATGAAGAATTAAAATATGCACAACGCTTTGTCCGCATTCCGACAAGCGATCGCTACCCGTCACTGAATCTTGCTGCATCTGTTGCAATCTGCGCTTATGAACTGTTTCAATGTGCAACGCAAACAGAAACTGCTTCGACGATCAATTCTGATGTAGCTTCGCTTGATATTTTAGAAGGCTATTATCAGCAATTAGAGCAAATATTACTCGACATTGGTTATCTTTACCCGCACACGGCTGCCAGTCGGATGCAAAAGTTTCGCCAAGTGTTCAATCGCACGCAGCTAACTACTTCTGAAGTCGCTATGTTGCGAGGCGTTCTGTCTCAAATACAATGGGCATTGCAGCAGAAAACCAAGGAACAAAGTTAATTCTCCGCCGATATCAGTACAAATGAACTATTTTGCATTATTTTAAGCTGTAATTGATCGCCATTTCTTCGTAGATTGGTATAAACTAAGTTGCCAACGCCACATATTTCCCAAAAAGTAAAGCGCAATTTTAGGGTGCTTGAGGAGTTAGACGTGAAACAGCTGTCTGCTACAGAGTTAAAGGTATCAAAAACCCCAGTTTCCGAGGGTAAAACTACAGCACGACGGGAAAGTCGCCTTTCGGATAGCAGCCAGCAAAAAGTACAAAATAAAAGTAGAAATCCATCGATATCGAGATCAGCATCAACTGCTAACGGGAAAGTACGTAAAAAGGTTGACTTACCCTTAAATCCGCAGGTTGTTAATCGAAATGCTAGGGCAAATCAGCCAAATTACACCAACAAAAACGCACCTCAAAATAATGTGGAACGCGAACCGTTAAGGCGGGTGCAACTACCTCAGGAAGCAACTGAGAAGCAACGTATTATTGAGCGCACTGTGATTGCACCGCGTCCGCAGCGCGAAAAACGCCGTAATCATCGAATCAATACCTTGACAAAATCACTGTTATATGCGTCAAGGGTATTAATTTTCGGGGTGGGAATTGCAGCGATCGCCGGAACTGTGTTGTCGGTATTAGATCCTACCAATCGCATCAAAGCCGAAGATGCGCAAACTCCAGTAGCACAGGAGGAAGTGACAGAAGTCGCAGTCGTTCCAGGTTCGGCGTTGCAGATGACGCAAGAAATGAGTTCGTTAAAAACAACGGTAGAACAGTTAGCGGCGAAACAAAAAAATCTCCTTCCAGGCGTCTTTTTCTTGGATCTAGACACAGGAGCGTATTTGGAAATTAATGGGAACTCAACTTTTGCTTCGGCAAGTATGATTAAAGTGCCAGTGTTGGTTGCGTTTTTCCAAGATGTCGATGCGGGTAAAATTCGCTTGGATGAACGGCTGACGCTGAAAAAAGAGTTGGTAGGCGGCGGTTCGGGAGATATGCAATACAAGCCCTTAGGAACAAAATTCACTGCACTGGAAACAGCCACCAAGATGATTACGATCAGCGATAACACCGCGACGAATTTACTCATTGAGCGCATGGGTGGTGCTGCTGCATTGAATGAGCGGTTTCTGAGTTGGGGATTACCAGCGACACAAATTCGGAACCTACTACCAGATTTAGAAGGAACAAATACGACAAGCCCTAGAGATTTAGCGCAATTGATGGCGTTAATCGATGATGGCAAGTTGATGTCGTTGCGATCGCGCGATCGCCTGTTAGATATCATGCGAGGTACCGTGACGAATACCTTGCTACCACGCGGTTTAGGTGAAGGAGCGAGAATAGCCCATAAAACGGGTGACATCGGCTCTTTAGTCGGTGATGTGGGCTTAGTGGATATGCCGAGTGGTAAGCGCTATATTGCTGTCGCAATGGTAAAACGTCCTCATAATGATGGTCGCGCTCAAGAACTCATTCGGCAAATTTCGCGTGCGGCTTATCAAGAATTGAGCAAACCGAACGTCGATCAAATTATGCGGACAACACCTTTTGTGACAACAAACCCGCCAGCAGGCAATTCAGCAACGACTAGCAACCCACAATCGACAACGAATTAGTAAATTAAAGTTGCTGCTGTGGGTGGGCTTGTTATTCAAGATTTATATCGCGACAATTTGTTTGTTACTTCAGGATAGTTTGGAAATGACTTGGTGACATTATTTGTCGCCTTCCCTATTTTAGTTATAGCTCTAATACTATCTGCGCGAGGTTCGCAGCGATCGCAACTTGTGTGGTTAGGAATGGTGAACTACACGCTTTATAACTTTGCATTCCACCTGTTTGGCACAGCTTACAATCGCTTCTTTCTCATTTATGTAGGACTATTCACGCTATCCATTTTTGCGTTGATTTTTGGGTTGGTGGGGCTTGATGTGAAGGAAATTAGCCAGAAGTTTCGAGCCAAAACACCTGTTAAATCGATCAGCACGTATATGCTGTTTGTTGCGATCACGCTTGGTAGTTTCTGGATTTTGCAATCGTTGAATTTTGTATTGACTGGGCAAGTTCCTGAAATCATTATTACTGTAGATGGCTACACTAACATTATTGCGGCTTTAGATTTGTCAATGGTGGTGTCGGTGTTCGCCTTAGGTGGAATATGGCTTTGGCAGCGTCTTCCTTGGGGATATGTGCTTGGTGCGATCGCAAATATCAAAGGTGCTACTTATACTTTGGCATTGACAGCAGCGACAATATCTGCGAATCAAGCTGGCGTAGGAGATACAATGCTCATTCCTGTGTGGGCGTTTTTGTCACTAGGTAGCCTAATTTCCAGCTTGCTATTGCTGGGAAATATGAATCCTACTACAAGCTAGTTATAGCAGGGGTCAGGGTTAAACTCCTCTCAGGGAAATCACTAGTGAGTGACTTCTTGCCCAACAGGAGTATCTAAGATAGACCAAATTTGCTGTAGTAGTGGTTCTAACCCTTGGTGAGTCGCTGCTGAAATTAGAAACGGTTTACTACTATGACGCTGGGCAAGTTCCTGGGCGATCGCGGCAATTGTTGCTTCATCAACAGCATCAATCTTATTCAACGCCAAAATTTGTGGGCGATCGGGTAATCCGCGTCCGTAGGCGTGTAACTCTTGCTGAATCGTTTGATAGTCAGCAACGGGATCTGTGGCGGTAGCGTCTACTAAATGCAACAGCAAACGAGTACGTTCGATATGACGCAAGAAATCATGTCCTAACCCTGCGCCCTGATGCGCACCAGCGATTAAACCAGGAATATCGGCAAAAACTGTACCATCACCCGTTGGTTTACGCACAACGCCTAAATTAGGGATAAGTGTTGTAAAAGGATAATCGGCGACTTTGGGACGGGCTGCGGAAAGCGCAGAAATGAGCGTTGATTTACCCGCGTTCGGAAGTCCAATAATACCAACTTCGGCTAAGAGTTTTAATTCGAGGCGTAGCAGGCGTTGTTCTCCAGGTAAGCCAGGAAGTGCATATTCAGGGGCGCGATTGCGGTTACTCAAAAAATATTTATTTCCCAGTCCGCCTTTACCACCAGCGGCGACGCACAACGTCTGTCCTGGTGCAACTAAATCGCCCAGAAGTTCATTCGTTTGGGCATCGTAAACAACTGTACCGCAGGGAACTTCGATTATGCGATCGCTTCCTGCAGCACCTGTGCGATTATTTGGTCCACCACGCGAGCCATTTTCTGCTTGAAAACGGTGCGCATACCGAAAGTCTAATAGCGTTTGTAAATTTTCTACTGCAACTAAAATGACTGAACCACCACGTCCGCCATTTCCGCCAGAAGGTCCCCCCGCTGGCACGTATTTTTCGCGGCGGAAGGCTACAATTCCATCACCTCCTGAACCTGCTTCAACTTCTATTTCTGCTTGGTCGATAAATTGCATAGTTTTTGGGAATGGGTAATGGGTAATGGGTAATGGCACAGCACTTAGCGTTTCTTCTGTTAGCATTTAGCAGTCAAATAAAAGCTAATAGCTAATAGGCAATAGCTAATCACTATGTTAATGACCAATTACCAGTTACCAGTATTAATGATTAACAATATTCGGTGACATCTTCATGACACTCATCAGCAAGATAGGACAACGCACGGAAGCGCAATCCGACAAGTTGCTCGTAAAGTGGGTTGAGCTTACACAGTGGGGGAATGTGAACTATCTTCTTGCCAAAGAGCGTAACGTCGCGCTCAAATGGACACTGCGGCGGAATCATTTTGCACAAAAAGCGGGCAACTTTGGGATCGTGAATGTCGAGTCCATCAAGCCAGTCGCGTACAGGATGCAAAACGTCGATCTGTGGTTGTTCGTCGGTGGGTAAAGTCGTTGTATCAGCAGCGGTAGGAACGTCACACAACGTTTGGCGCAGTGCCACAAGTGCTGTTTCTTGTAACCCCAAAGCTTGGCAGAATTGATGTATAATTTCATCTTCTACTGAGGAATACGTACCATCGGCGATCGCCACCATCACCGCAGTCCGTAAAAAGTTTTCTGCGGCAACAGTATCGTCTTTGAAAACGCTTGCTAGTTCTTGCGGGGTAATTTTTTCAAACGATGCTAAATCAGAATCAATAGTAAGTTCGTGCGTTAAAGCTGCAATGATTTCTTGCTCTTGAGGATCGAAGTTCCCATCCGCCCAAGCGATCGCGAGTAATCCTCGCAACCAAGCGACGACTTGTTCGTTGGTGTAAGGAGATTTGACAACGCTTGTCATAGTAATCAATACTTATAAATTAATTTTCCGAGACTATCCTAGCGCTGGTAGTAGCCTCACTGGCTGTAAACTAGAAAACCGAGTTGCTTGATTTTAGGCATAAATTTGTGACGCTACCAGAGTTTGGATTATTTCTCATTTCAATCCTAGCGAGCGTGGCTGGGCAATGGCTGCTCAAAGCGGGTGCATTAAAGCTAGGTAGAGTAGATGCGAGTAATTTTGTGAGTCATGTGTTAGGCATGATTACGATTCCAGAATTACTTGCTGGATTGACGTGTTATGCCTTGGGTGCGATTGTTTATATTTTGGTGCTAACGCGGGTTAAACTTAGCGTTGCGGGACCAGCGGTGGCATTAGTTTATGTTTTTTCGTTGCTGATTGGATACTTTATTTTTCGCGAAGCTATTCCTACTAGTCGATTAGTTGGCTTGGGGCTAATTATCTGTGGTGTTATTCTCGTGATTTGGAAAAGTTAGAGATAGCGCGCGAGAACTTCAGCGGTCGCTTGTCCTGTTTTTGCCCAGTTGAAATTATTTGCCCTGACACGACTTTGTTCAGAAAGCCGCGATCGCAATCCTGATTCGGTTGCAACCGCTTGCATGGCGGCGGTTATTTCTGCGGTGTTGTAAGGATCGACTAATAGCGCGGCGTCGCCTGCAACTTCGGGTAACGAAGAAACATTCGAGGTAATTACTGGAGTTCCACACGCCATCGCTTCTAATACAGGTAATCCGAATCCTTCCCACAAGCTAGGAAACACCAGCGCGATCGCTTGATTGATAATTGTCGGCAAATCTTGATATTTCACATAGTCAAGAATTTTGACGCGATCGCTGATGTTGAGTTCGGCTGCTACTGTTTGTAATGCAGGAGTATAACGCGGATCGAATGGGCCTGCTAGCCATAATTCGTAGTCGCGTGGCAATGCTGCAAAAGCAGTAATTACCCGCTGCAAGTTTTTGTAAGGATCGTGGCGTCCAATGTAGAGGAAATAGTTACTTGTTGGTAAATCGAGAAAGCGAAAGTGGTTAGCATCGTGCGCTAATAAGATTGACGTAATTTTATCTGGCTTGATGTTGTAAAAGTGTGTGAGGTCCTTCGCAGTGGCAGTGGAAATGCAGAGAATATGTTCAGCTTGCGCTAGCACTTGAGGAACGTAATAGCGAAAGTAAAGCGTCAGCGGAGAACGTGAGGGAAAGTGTAAAGGAATCAAGTCGTTGACGTTGACAATGTAACGACAATTCGTCTGTAGCGGGGCTTCGGGTACGGGGGAAAATAGAAGACGCGATCGCAGTTCTTTATATATTTTGGGAATTTGCAGTTGCGTCCACAACAAACGACGAAAATGACCCAAGCTGCCATAATCTGGAGTGAGATTTGGTGGAACTGGGTAGTACTCAGCTTTTAAAGCTTTTGGGCGCGCCTCTGAGGAAATCAGTAGCGTGGGTTGGAGTGGCTGTAAATGTGGAAATAGGTTAGCCGCGTAGGTTGTTATTCCTGTTGGTTTTTGGGCAAGAAACGATAGGTTCACTAATAAGGAATTTTGCAAAATGATAGCAAGTATCTTAAATAAAGTATTGTTCCGTATATTTTACCAAACGCTACTTGCGGTTTTACAAAAA
This sequence comes from Chroogloeocystis siderophila 5.2 s.c.1, assembly GCF_001904655.1. NCBI lineage: Bacteria > Bacillati > Cyanobacteriota > Cyanophyceae > Chroococcidiopsidales > Chroococcidiopsidaceae > Chroogloeocystis > Chroogloeocystis siderophila. The sequence continues at coordinate 12,249 of NZ_MRCC01000010.1, forward strand.
TTAGTATAAAAGCATAGAAAATCAAACGCATTAATCTTAGAAAAAGAGTGAAACAATTTGTATATTTTTCTATGGTTATTAAATAACTATATGTACTATATTTAATCTTGTTAAATATATTTTTATTTGTAATTGAAGATGGTTGATGAATGACTTGAAATAGTTTTGTAACTGCAACAATATGCCCTTGTTGCGCGTATCTTTGGCAAAGTTCAAAGTCTTCGTAATAAAGGAAATATCTTGAATCAAATTGCGGACATTCACTAAAATTGTTACAATTAAGAATCAAACTACAGCCAGAAACCCAATCACACTGAACGTAGGCTGCGTCTGAATTACTTAAAATGTCTTGAGTTGAAATAGTGCCAGTAGCGCGACGAAAACAACCACCAGCAAACCAAATGTCATTGTTGGGCGTGTAAATAATTGTACCGAGTATTGAAACTTCTGGATAGGTTGCAAAAAAACAATTCGCTTTTTCCTGAATGTTTTCTATAAAATAAGCATCAGGATTAATAATCCAAACAATGGCATTTTGATTCTGAGAATAAATCCATTGCAATCCTAGGTTACAAGCTTTTCCAAAACCAATATTTCCCCCTGGTTCAAGGATAGTAATATCTTGCGATTGGAGAGAACGAATAGCAATATCGTCAACTGAATTATTGACAATTACTACTTTACTGAGCGTATTAGAATTATTAGGAATTGATGCAATTAACTTCGTTATAAGCGATGTTGAATAATAATTAACAGTTAGAAAATAGATCACGCTAGTTCAATTTGGCAGTCATCACCGACTAGAAAACGCAAGGCTTTAGGGCGTCTTGCTGCTACCGTTAGTTGTGCGCGCTGCCCAATAACACTATCAATAATACGTTGGTGAATGCGGTCAATTTTTGCTCCTTGTAGAACAACACTATGTTCGATATCTGTCTCGATAATTGTGGCTTGGTCGGCAATACTACTGTAGGGACCAATAAAACAGTTTTCTAAATAGCAATTACTACCAATGACGACAGGACCGCGTATTGTACAGTTAAGGACTTTGGAACCAGAACCAATTTGCACACGCCCAATAACTTGACTGTATGAATCGACCTCACCAAGATTAGAAGTTTTCAGATAGGTATCGAGAATCAGGCGATTCGCTTCTAAAAGATCATCTTTTTTTCCGGTATCCAGCCACCAGCCTTCGAGTTGACACGCTGAGACTTGCTTTTGTTGATTAATTAAGCACTGAATCGCGTCGGTAATTTCTAATTCTCCTCTAGCAGAAGGTTGAATACACGCGATCGCTTCATGAATTGTGTGAGAAAAGAAGTAAACACCGACTAAAGCAAGATTTGAAGGGGGAACTTGTGGCTTTTCAATTAACTCTAAAACGCGCCCGTATTCATCGACTTTGGCAACACCAAAAGCACTAGGATTCGATACAGGACGCAATAAAATTAAGGCATCGTGCTGTTTTTGGGTAAACTGCTGGAGAAAATAACTTAAATCTCCTTGCTGAATTAAGTTATCACCCAAATACATGATAAAAGGATCGTCTTTCAAGAAAGGTTGGGCAATTTGAACCGCATGAGCCAAACCAGCAGGTTTATCTTGGAGGATATATGTAATATTGGCGCCAAAGCGATCGCCGGTTCCGGTTTTATTCTTGACTTCGCGTCCTGTTTCTGGACTAATGATAATCCCAATATCAGTAATTCCAGCGGCAACGATTTCTTCAATACCGTACCAAAGAATTGGTTTGTTGGCGACGGGTACAAGTTGTTTAGCACCAGTATACGTTAGGGGACGCAAGCGAGTCCCTTTACCGCCGGAGAGAATCAGCGCTTTCATAGCTATTTGTGTAAAGTTCTGCCAGCATTTTCCTAAGTCCTTGTCGCCAGTGAGGCGATGGAGTTCCCAAAACTTTGGTTATTTTCTCACACGCGAGAACCGAATATGAGGGTCGTTGCGTTAACGTCGGATATTCAGGCGTTGTAATCGGAATTACGTGCTGAATTTTGAGAGGAAAGCTTAATTTCTGCGCTTCTTCAAAAATTGCGATCGCAAAATCGTACCAGCTAGCAACACCACTGTTGGTATAGTGATAAATTCCGGTTGGGATTGGGTTGATTTCGAGTAATTGCGCGATCGCACGAGTTATATCGCCTGTCCATGTTGGATTTCCGATTTGATCGGCGACGACACGAATTTCTTTGCGATCTGCACCGAGTCGCAGCATCGTTTTGACAAAGTTATTACCGTGACTACCGTATACCCAAGCTGTTCGTAAGATAATGTAGCGATCACAGTTATCTTGAATTGCTTGTTCGCCAGCAAGTTTTGATCGTCCATAAACCCCTAAGGGGTTTGTCGCATCAGTTTCTTGGTATGGATGACTTTGACAACCATCGAATACGTAATCTGTAGAAATATGAATTAGGTGCAAATTTGATTGTTGTGCTTCTGCGGCGAGAATACCAGGGGCGATCGCGTTAATCGCGGTTGCGAGTTCCGGTTCGGTTTCGGCTTTGTCTACCGCTGTGTATGCTGCGGCGTTGATAATGATTTGAGGCTGGACTTTATGGATAATCTGACGCAGGCTATCAGGTTGGGTTAAGTCAATCGTTGGACGTCCCACCGCAGTGACATCTGCAATCGGTGCAAGATAGCGTTGTAGTTCTTGACCTAATTGACCTGTGTTACCAATCAGTAAAATTGACGGTCTCATGCAGTTAATTTACAACAGTCTGGCAATGCGGATATCATAGCGGATTGTGTAGGAACTTATGGCAATCCTCAATTATTTATGAGAATCTCTCTTTGTGTTTACCTTGCAAGAAGGCTACGCCAATGTGGTTCGTTCCAAAAAAGAACGTACAATCAAGCAAAGACTTCAGCTTTATGAAATAGTTGACCTGCTTGGTCTTTCTGTGAAAGTATAGGTGGAGTAGAAATAGTCCAATCAATTGCCAGATCTGGGTCATTCCACAAAATACAACGTTCGTGCTGTGGTGCGTAGTAGTCTGTCGTTTTGTAAAGAACTTCAGCGCTAGGAGAAAGAACTAGAAAGCCGTGGGCAAAACCTGGAGGTATCCACAATTGACGTTTATTTTCAGCACTCAAGATACAACTAATCCATTGACCAAAAGTTGGAGAACTTTTGCGGATATCTAACGCGACATCCAGAATTTCGCCAGTGATTGCGCGAACCAGCTTACCTTGTGGCTGCTGAATTTGATAGTGTAGTCCCCGCAGGACGTTTTGTTGCGATCGCGAATGGTTATCTTGGACAAAGTGCAGTGACACTCCCACTTTCTCAGCAAAAGCTTTCTCGTTGTAGCTTTCAAAAAAGAAGCCGCGATCGTCACCAAAGATTCGAGGCTCAATAATTAAAACATCAGGTATCTCAGTCGGCAATATATTCATCTTCTTGCACTTTTTACAGACAGACCAACCCAGCTAAATACGCCATAGATTCCTGCAATGAGAATAACTATGATATGCATTACAATACCAGCAGTCAGCGTGTGATAGGAATCATATCCTAATAAAGTAAAACCAAATACCCAACCAGCCTCTAGTGTTCCGATGTTACCCAGTGTACTTACTGGTAGTAGCTGAGTTAAATTAGCTAAGCTTGAACCTAATATGACTTCTGATAAAGACATTGAGAAGCCAAGCGACTGTAGAACTACCCAAAATAAAATAAATATTGTCAACCACAATAAGATTGAGTAGCTAAAAAGTTTTAAGTGAAGTGAAATTTGGCGATAAATAATTAACTCATCGTAAAAGTTTTTGATAAGAGTTTTCAATTTTAAAAATAAGCTACCTATTTTCCTAGATTGAGTTATTCCTCGCCAAGCTTGGGCAATTTGCTGATTTTGTTGAATGAGTACAGTTAATAAACCTACAAGTAGAGCGATCGCCAGTAACACTAAAACTAACAAAGTGACCCAATAGCTAGCTATTCTTTTCTGTGCTACAGCAAATCCTATACCCAAACATACTATAGTTCCCAATGCTAAAGCATCATGAATTCGCGTTAATAATAGTGAGGCTACAGAGCTAATATAAGGATAGTTTGAATAACGTTTAAGTAAAATAGGTAAACTTAGTTCACCTGATCGCACTGGTAAGATATGATTAAGAAATTGGTATATACAAGTAATCTCAAAAATAAGCAAGGATGAAATTCTTGCTTTAATTGAAAGCAGTTCTAGAAAGCGCAATGCTCTTAATGCTTGGGTAATTCCTACTAGTAGAAATATTTTTGATACACCTAATACACCAACTTGAGACAACGCAGATAAAATATCAGAAGGATTTAGGATAGTCCCCAACAAAGCTATTAAGAAGATAGTAAAAACTATACTCCATGCTTTTTTACTACGGACTAGACGATCGACCATTTTGTTATTTAGTTTGCGCTAGAATCACAGTCCAAGGCAATAGTGCTTTCACAGTTAAAATCTTAAACTTTGCTTCTACCAGTTTGATAAAACCTCGACGCGACCAGTGTTGAATATGTCCTGGACTGTTACCAAATTCAGTTAAATAAGCACCGCGTAAAAAATTCAGTGTTCTAAATATCGGTTCTCTTGGAACACTAAGAATACAGTAAGGTGTGGCAACGCAAGCAAGCTTTTCTAAGCCGAGTTGGGGATGTTCCAAATGTTCTAACACTTCACAGCATACAACTAAATCAGCTTGATCTAGATCATGCAAGTTGTATATACTTTTTTTCTCAAAAGATATCCGAGAATAATTGACTCGACTTCTTGCAATGTCAAGAATTTTATCTGAAATATCGACGCAATGTAATGATGCGTTTGTTTGACTCAGTATTTGAGTAACGTGACCTTCACCGCAGCCAACTTCAAGAATAGTTTGAGGGTTTATTTTGCTGACAAGTTCTGTAATAGCTTGATCGAACTGGTACAGTAAATATTTTCCTACAGGATTTCGCATTTCATACTTATTCGAGCCAGTACCAACAACGATACCATCCTCAACGAGGGGAAAATGGCGATTTTGCTTCATGTTCAACCGTTTGAATACTAACGAGATAATTGCAAATTTTCGTCGATCACTTCAGCAACTTGTTGTTCTAAGCAGTCTGAGTGCGAGTATCGTGTTAATAACTCTGCTAGTATTCCTAAAGAAATTAATTGAACTGCTAGAATTGTGGATAGTATGCCGAAAAATAAAAGTGGTCGATTACCGATTGGACCTAAACCCAAAAACCATAAAATGACGAGATAGATAAGAACTCCACTGCCTAAAAAACCAAAAAACAAGCCTAATTTACCGAATAAGTGTCCTGGTTTATACAAGTAACGAGTAATCACAAGTACGGTTAATAAATCAATTAAACCGCGCGAATAACGTTCCCATCCATATTTGGACTTTCCATATTGTCTACTAAAGTGACAAACAGCAACTTCTCCGACTCGAAAACCTAAACTATGTGCAAGTACTGGAATATATCTGTGGAGTTCGCCATAGAGTTTGATACAGTCTAAAACTTCCTTGCGATAGACTTTAAAACCACAGTTAAAATCATGCAAAGGAATCCCCGCAATTTTTGCAGTGACTTTGTTGTATATTTGCGAAGGTAGAGTTTTTGAGATGGGGTCGTTTCGGCGTTGACGCCAGCCCGAAACGAGATCAAAGCCTTCTTCTAATTTGTTTAAAAATTTAGGAACCTCAGCCGGATCGTCTTGGAGATCAGCATCAATTGTAAAAATAATTTTTCCTTTCGCTCGCTTGAATCCAGCAAAAAGTGCAGCGGATTTACCAAAATTTTTGCGGAGTTTAATCGCCTTAATTTGTGTAGGATATTGATGCACTAAATCTTTAATATAAAACCAAGAATCGTCACTACTTCCATCGTCTATAAAGATAATTTCGTATTTACTTAGTCTTTCCTTTGTCATGACTTTTTGAATTTTTTCTGACAAAGGAACAACGGTCGCTTCTTCATTACATACAGGAATTACAAAGCTAATACCAATTGACATATTAATTTAGTTTGAATGGGGTTCATTGAGCTTGTAAACGTTTTGTAACCTGATCCAGTCTTTTTGGTTTGCACTCGTATACGCAAACAAGGTTTCATCTTCTGGGGAGAGGTGAACGTATCCTTTCCAGCCAGAAAATGCGTAAGACGTTCCTAGGGATTGAGCAACGTCTGGACGAGGAAACCCTGTGAGCGCAAAACCACGTATGATGTTATCTTGATTTAAGATGGCAATGCAGTTGAGACGACGATGATTGCGATCGCCTACCCAGCCTTCAACTTTGGCAATGTCGGGTGTCAGCTGAGTCAAGCGATCAAAAAAACCTGGTAATGTCCTTAGTACTGGAGATTTGGGTACTTGGGAACCCAGATACGGGTTGACTGTACAAAAGCTGTTATGGAAAGGTTGATGAAATGGAACGAAACCGTGTTGTTTGAGCGCAGTTGTTAAATTGAGGAATTGTTCAGGAGAGGGTGTAATAACGTGCTGAACAATATCTGTATCAGCAACACCGAGTTGAACTGACAGAGTTACCAATGGTTGTAAGGAAGCTGTGCGGGCAATCATTTGAGCGGCTTCAGTTCCAACTCTGTACATCGACAGAATCAAAATGGTTAATCCTGCGAATAAAGTTATTAGTAGTTGCCAATAACTATTATCATTTAGTCGAAATTTTTGCAACCCTGTGAGGACAATCACAGTCCAACTTAACCAAAATAGACTAGGCAACGAAGCATAGCGCGAAACAGTTGCAGATTCTAGCCCAAATCCAGAACGACTCATCGCCGCCATCAACGCAGTGCCAAGAACATAACCTTGTAAAGCAAGCCAAGGTAGCCATGACGTCCGAACCCATTTTGCTTGCGGTGTTAGCCAATAGCCTGTACAGCAAATTGCGATCGCACAACCAACAACACCGATAATAAAGGCTGTATGAATATTCAGCGTAAAAATCGCGCCTAAATACGTTGGAATGTATGCAAAGAGATCGCGAATACTCAGCGACAACGGTGGATGGTAGTATGGCGTTTTGTAACTCAGGACATAAGTACCACCGATAGCGATCGCCGCGACAAAGTATAATACCACTACCCGCAGCGGTAAACGCATCAATACTACAGCAGTACATAAAACTGGCAATACCGCAAGCGCAGTACTATACGTTAACGCACCAAGGGCAGCAAAAAATAGGCTAATAATTGCCCATAATATCTTTTGCGAGCGAACTAGCTTTGATAGACAAAAGATCGCGGCGGTAACAAACAGATTTGCTCCTATCCAAGCCACACCACTAAAGCCTCGCATCCAATTGTGTGCGGCTGCGGGGGTAAAGCAAAAGACTGAGATACAAAAAATTAAGCTGACAAACAAAAACCGCGATCGCAGTAGCTTTTTTGGAAGCAGCGCCACTAAAAATATGGCTTGTATGCACGCAAACAAAAAAGTGATGCACGACAACCCGATATTTGAACCTTTTGTCGCCATCATGTTGATAGCGTAAATGATTGCTGGAATGAAAACTACGTGTTCATTCGCACGTACTAACCAGTCGGTAGGATGTGGGGAAAAGCCATTGATTGAATAAAAATGACTAATAATATTCCAGTAATCATAGGTAGAAATTTCGCCCGACTGCGTAATCCAATAAAAAATATAAGCAACTGGTAGAAAAATAACGATCAAGGCAACAGCGCGAGTAAGTTTATGTTTGTAAGGCATACGATTGTTCCTCGTAGCTGCTGAAAAAATATAGGATGTTATGCGATCATTTTTAATAGCTTACCGTGGATTCTCATTGAACTATTTAATGCTTAGAGTATATTGCTTAAAAGTAATACCACTGATTGTCTCAAGAGTAGAACAAATAATAGGTTATAATCTTTACAAGTGTGTCAAAGATGCGGTAGATTAGCATAAACATTGCTCTATTGTGCTAAACAATTTTTTATTAAGTTATTATCGCGTTATCACTACTTCGCGGGTAGTTGTTAATTGTGTAGCTTCTCTTGCTTCCGAATCGTAAGCCCACGCTTTAAGCATTAGCGATCCCTCTGGTAATGTAGAAGCATCAAAATTTATATTCCAGCCAGAATTAGCGAACGCAGAATTATTTAAAACTTTGGCGACATCTGGTCTTTCTACATTCACTGGAGCAACGGCAACAACAGCATTGTTGTCTCCATATGTAATAATGACGTTATCTGCTGGTCTTCCTTTATTGGTAAGAATTGCCCACCCGTAGACATTTATTGGCTCAGTTCCAGACACTTCTATGCGCGGAGCATTGGAACCATTAACACCATCAAAGAAGCCTTGAGCACCTGTGGAAGTTGTTCTAAAATTAATTTCTCCTACATTAGTGACTCCAGGAATACTGACACCAGCGGGTAGTTCCGTTGTTTGTGGAGGTGTTGTGGTAGTTTGATTAGCAGGAGCGCAAGCAGCTAAGATAATTGTTGCGATCGCGCTTAAAGAGGTTGTCTGTAGAAACTTTTGAATTCTCATAATTTCCTTTTCTACCTAGCAAATTGGTTATGGCTATGAATTATGATGCTCCGAATCATTTTTGCAAGCCACCAACGTTGATAAGGTAGGTATGCAAAAAGTGCTTTTGGTTTTAGATTGCTAAAAAGTTTACTACATAACTTGCTAAGATTCTCTTTTCGCACACAAAATAAGATATATTTATTATTTTGAATACCTATGCGATTGATTTGCGAATAATGACAATAAATTCCATTTGATTTTTTTGCAGCAATTCGAGTTCAATTGGTAAAGATAAAGAATTTCGGCAGTATAGTAGTAATTCTAAAAATTCTATTTGTGTCCAAACATGAAAATGTATGCTGTAATTGATGTCAAGTAAATTCTTTGCTCTAGTCGCAACGTCGCTATCCGCAGCTTTTTCAACAAGTCTCGCCCATTCTTCGTAGTGGAATTGCTCTGACCAGCTTCCGCCTTCTTCATAGTCGCGAATAATGTGTTCGAGTGGAGTTATGGGTCGATCGCAGTCGAATGTATAACGTTTATCTGGTACAGCAATATATAAAACTCCATCAACTTTTAAGACTCTTAACCAATTTTCTAAAGAAAATATTGGGTTCTGACAATGTTCGATAACATGATTAGCAATGACAAAATCTAGCGATGTGTCGGGTATTGAAGTCAGCTGTTCGCCGTCATCGATAATATCTGGCTCAACGAATTTATAGGCGGTTAACTCTGGATACTGTTGTCTTAATTGCTCAATGGTAATTCTATCGACGTAATGAATGTCTATATCATCGGGAACAGGTAAAGGTGAATGTAAAGCACCTATTTCAATACCTGTACCTGTTAAATATTTAGCAGCAATTTGGCGACGTAAATCCTTGTCTACACTAGCGGGATCGCTTGATTTTTTATTTGAGAAAAGGAAGTTAAGCTTACGTACTAATGTAGTAACCGAGCTATTCACTGCCTTCAATTTCATTGATGACTCGACTTTGTTGAGTATTTAGCATAGAGACTGCTACCAAGTAAGATAACTGAAATTGACATTTAATTTTGTCTATGTGTTTACATTACATAGCTATACATTAAGACTGTAGTCTTCGCGATCGCGTGTTAAGTTAGGGCTATAACAAGGATCGTTATCGATGATTTTTCGCCATTTACTCAGAAGATAATCCGCCTCTTTGCGGAGTCTAGCCATTTTTTCGGGAGTATCTTCATAACCTCTACTTTTAGATTCGTAGTGGTATAAAACGACGTGCGGTAGATAAACATTTTTGTAGCCTAAATTGCTCATTTTTAGACATAGATCGATATCGTTGTAAGCAACAGCTAAAGTTTCATCAAATCCACCAATTTCTGCAAAAACTTCGCGCCGACACATTAAACACGCGCCAGTAATCGCCGAATAGTTATTAACAGTTTTTACCTGACATACGTAACCTGGTGTTGTTGCTGGAAAGTGACGATGACTATGCGCCGCAACACCGCCTAACCCTAATACGACACCAGCGTGTTGAATCGAATTATCTGGATACAACAATAGCACCCCTACTGCGCCAATGGATGCTCTTTGAGCTTGTTCTACCATCGCTTCGATCCAGTCGGGTGTAACGACTTCAGTATCGTTATTTAAAAATAGTAAGTAATCTCCTTCGGCTTTACCCGCAGCGTAGTTATTCAGATGAGAATAGTTAAAAGGAATATCGAGCGGATAACATTTGAAACGTTCTGGCTGTCGCTCTAACCATTGCGAAATGATGTTTAAGGTTTTTTCTTCAGTGCTACCGTTATCTATGACGATAACCTCGTAGTTAGGATAGGTGCTTTTTTGAAAAATTGATTCTAGGCATTTATTCAAAATCGTGCCGAGGTTGCGCGTGGGAATAATAATACTAACTCGCTTGTAGTGAGAAATTTCGTACCGCACGCTATAGTTTCCAGGAAATTCAGGAATTCCAGTTACTCTCCCTGGTTCATGACGTCGCGTTAACGCTTCGGCGATCGCTTTTTCGGCGGCAATATGTGCATAGGATTTGACACTCGCCACACCGGCGGCGGTTGATTCAGGATGAACTCGCCAGTGATAAAGGATTTTAGGTATGTGAAAGATGTTCGTGGTTTTTTCCGTTAGCCGTAAAACCAAATCATAATCTTGGCTACCTTCGTAACCGACGCGAAAACCACCAATTTGCTCGACTAGCGATCGCCTGTAAGTTCCCAAATGACACGTATACATTCGTGATAGAAACGAATCAGGACACCAATCAGGCTTGAAGAATGGATCTTGAAGGCAATTTTGTTGATCGATCTTATCTTCATCTGAGTAAATCATATCGGCTTCGGGATGCCGGTTGAGCAGCAAAGCCATTTCATATAAAGCATCTGGCGTCAGACAATCATCGTGATCGAGTAATGCGACAAATTCTCCTGACGCTAACTCTAAGGCAGAATTAGAAGCACGCGAGATATGACCATTTTCTTCGCGAAACACAACTTTTATTCGCGGATCTTGACGCGCATACTCTTCTAACACTGACTTCACATACGGTTTAGTCGAAGCATCATCAGCAATACATAATTCCCAGTAAGGATATACTTGCTCTAACACCGAAGCGATCGCTGCCCGCAAAAATTGTTCTGGCGGATTGAATACGGGCATAATTACGCTGATGATAGGCTTGTAGGGAAAGATTTCCACCGTTTCAGCCATTTTTTTTAAATCGGCTTCTCTAGGAAAATTCTTGCTTAACCAGCGCGCGTATTGTTCTTGATGGGGCGCAGCGATCATCCCGACTTCAACAGTTGCGGGTGAAGTATCAAGCTTGTAGTAGATTTTCTTAGCGGCTTGTGAGAGGGCGTACCGCGTACCTTTGACACGCAACACTGCATAATAATGTTTGAGCCGTGATAACAAACTGATTGGTTTAACTTTGGCACTCGCAAAGCTTAGTAATGTCGCTTCGTGACGCGCCGCATTGTATGCCCAGGCTTGAAGCTGAATTTTTCCGCTTGGGAAATCTGCAAGATTAAGCGTTGCACTCCAACCTGATTTTTGGTAAGCAGGGTTACTGAAAGCTTGCGCGACATCTGGTCTTTCGGAATTAACCAAAGCAACTGCAACTAACTGACGATTTTTACCGTAGGTGATGATGACGCAATCTGCGACTTTTTCTTCATCCGGCAAAATTGCCCAGCCTCTTGCAATGACGGGCGTTTCCTTAGGGACTTTGAGCGCGGTAGGGTTGACACCATCAATGCTATCAAAGCAGCCATTTAACGTTTTTGGCGCGGTGTTGAATTTAATTTCTTTGAGATTGAGATGGAAATCGTCAGTACTATTAACTGGTGCTGGTGTGATAGATTTTTGCATGGTTGATAGACGATCGGTGCGGATGAATTGCTTGAAGCCAAGCCACAGATTACGCAATCTCCAGAATTTACTACTCTCTATTGCCTGAATATGTGACCGCGATCGCACCAGATCAGCTTGTGTTTGTTTTAGCTGTGATTGTGAGTGTTCTAATTCCGTTTTTATTTGCGCAAGTTGTAGCTGTGCGTGTTCTAATTCTTCGTGCTTTTGCTGCAATTGCGATCGCACGAACGCTGATTCGGCTTGTAAGTGCTCGATTTGCCATTGCGATGTTTCTAGTTGAACTTGTGTTTTTTGCCGTTGAATTTGGAATTGTTCAACTTCTGATTGCGCTTGTTCTAATTGCGATCGTGAACTTTCTAGTTCCTCCTGAATATGCTGTATTTGCGATTGCGAATTCTCTAGTTCTACTTGCATATGTTGCAGTTGTACTTGCGTTAGATCCAATTGCACAACAAGTTGCGAATATTGTTCACTTAACTCTGTGTATTTGCTTTTATGATCGCCTGGATAAGCGCGTAAGATAAATTGCAGCGTTTCCGTTTCTGCTTCTTGTTCTAATTTTTGAATAAGTTCGTTACTAAAATCTGCTTTGTTTAACTGCGGAATTAATGGTGCATCTGCAAAGATTGGCAGTTTTGTTCGCTCTAAGACATCGATAACATAACCTGTCTTTTCAAATAAATCTTCTACCGTTTTTTTCGTAAAAAAGCGTAAATGAGTGTTGTCTAAAATTCCTAATTCTGTATATTCAAATTTACCTTGCAGCAAAGCCAATCGAATTGATCCGTGCGCAATGTTAGGAATAGAAGCAACAACAAATCCGTCAGGGCTTAACAAATGCTGAGTTTCTTTTAGCACTCTCCACGGATCGCGCAAGTGTTCTAAAACATCACCAAAGATTGCAACATCAAAACTTTGTGGCGGTAAAATTTCAGCAAGGTGAACGATATCTAAATCAGCAACAACAACTTGCTTGCAGTAGTGTTCGGCGATTTTTGCCGCTTCTGGATTGATTTCAACGCCTGTAACTTCACACCCCTGCTGTTGTAGTAAGCGTGCTAGATACCCTGTAGCACAACCAAAATCGATAACTCGCTTGTTTTCTCCAACTAAATAGTATATTTTTTTTAAACTATGGTTGTCATCTAAACTTTCTAAAGTGATATTTTCAGCGGCAGGATAGTTTTTATGACTAAAATTCATACATTTTTCATGCCTGTACTTGCACGGCGGACACGTTAGAGATGCGGCTTACCTCAACTGACATCGGTAAATCGACTAACGCATGAATGTTCTTACCTGTATCTGGGGGTAACACTTGAAAAACAAGGGCATTGTCGATCCAATCAAAAGTCACCGAAGTATAATCTTCTGAACCAGCAACGGTCACACTGTAGGAAACAGGTCTTAACGGTAGTTTAAATTTAAATTGCACTGTGAATTTCTCGCCTGGAGATAACTTGCCAATTTGCAAATTTTCCTCCCACGTGTTACTGCCAATAATTTCGTTACCATTTTTATCGCACACAAAAAAGCCGACAATGCATCCTTGTAACGGCTCATAAACTACCAAATCTACGACGAGCGTTACCTCTTCATTAAAGTTAAAAACTAAATTGTCTCTAGAATATTCTCCTAAAGAGTTTAAAATCTTCACATCTTGAATCAAAGCCTTGCGGTTTCCGCGTCGATGTGGCTTCTTACTGTTGTTACCTTTACGATCGCCGATGCTGCGTGTAAATTCGGGTAGTTCTCCCTTAAGGCGATCGCTTGTATCAAAAGCATCGTGTCTTTCTACCAGCGTTGGCTGTTCAGCATCATTAAGTAATCCTAGTTCTTCTTGTGTGACGAGTTTCATGTACTCGATAATCACCGCATTTGGGGAACCTGTCGTGTAAATTCTGCCTTCATGCAGCATCACGGCGGAGTTACACAACGTTTTGACTGCACCCGAATCGTGCGAAACAAACAACGTTGTCACGCCAGAATCCATCAAAGCGCGCATCCGGCGCATACAGCGATGCTGAAAAACAACATCACCAACTGCCAAAGCTTCGTCCACAATCAAGACTTCAGGATAAACATTCACTGCAACCGCAAACGCTAAGCGAACGAACATTCCGCTAGAGTAAGTTTTAACTGGTTGGTCGATAAAATCTCCAATATCAGCAAAACCAGCAATTTCATCAAATTTTGCTGCAATTTCTTGATGGCTCAAACCCAACAAGCGCCCGTTAAAAAAGACATTCTGTCTTCCAGTAAATTCTGGATTGAAGCCACTTCCTAGTTCTAGGAGCGCTGAAATTCGTCCATTAACACTGACTTGACCGGTCGTCGGTTGAAGTGTACCAGCAAGAATCTGAAGTAATGTACTTTTTCCCGAACCATTGCGCCCCACAATGCCCAAGGTTTGTCCTTTTGGGACTTCTAAGTTAATGTCGCGTAATGCCCAAAATTCATCAGCTGAACTTTGATGCGGAAGCAAGATTTCCTTCAAACGATCAACTGGGCGTGGGTACCGTTTAAAGCATTTGGAGACATTATTTAGCGAAATTGCGATTTCACCCATGATATTTATGCCCAAAATGGCAACGAAAACAGTCAATGACGATTGTGTTTGTTTCTAGGATATTAGAGCACATCCGCAAACGCTGGGCGTAGTCGCCGATAGACAGCAAAGCCAAAACAAAAAACGACGATAGAAGCGATCGCCGCAACGCTTAATTCGCCTCCGTGTCTTAATTCGCCAACTAAAACCAAATCGCGATAGGCCTCAACGATCGCCGTCATCGGATTTAGCCAAAAAATCCAGCCGCGCCACGCTTCGGGAATCAACGATGCTGGATAGATAATCGGCGTAGCATAAAACCACACATTAATTAATAATCCGAGAGTTTGCGGGACATCTCTTAAAAAGACAGTCAAACCCGCTGCAAGATATCCTAAACCAGCGGTGAGTAGTAACTGTGGTAGCCAAACAATCGGCAATAGCCACAGCGTGCTATGAACGGTTTGTGATGCGATTCCCACTAATAAAATTAAAACAACAAGTCCCAGCGAACTTTCGATAAAAGCCGAACAAATTGGCACTAAAGGTAACAATGATAAAGGAAAGACAACTTTTTTAACTAAGTTTTGCTGCGCGATCACCGAGGTAGCAGCTGGAAAAAAACCATTGAGGAAAGCTGTCCAAGGTAATAACCCTGCAAACAACCACAAACCAAAAGTAATATTATTTTCGGGCAAGCCTTGAACACTCAGCTTGACACGCAGCACAATTGAGAAAACGTAGGTATAAATGAGTAACTGCGATAATTGATTTAACAAAGGCCATAAGTTACCTAATACAGAACCTTTGTATTTCGCATCAAGATCTCGCTGGACAAGCGATCGCAGTAAGTCTAACTTTGCCCACCATTGCTTACTAACCGAGAATAAGCTTCTAGCGCCCGCTTTTCGGACAACGCCTTTGATTGTTTGTCGCAATTTTCACATCCTCGCCCACTACCGACACACCGTATTTGACACTAGGCTATCGAGCCACGTTTTGAAACGATTTTGATTTAGCTTACCTCTCATCCTAAATAAATCAGGTAGTTCGCTTAGGTGCTACTAAGCACAAGATTGTATCGGAAATTTTGGATAACGCAATACTTCGTTAAGATATCTAGCGCTTGAAAAGGGTCAGGGGTCGGAGGTCGGGGTTTAGGAGAAGTATTAATATTTTGGCAAATGCTGACGTACTTAGGGGTAAAACGATCAAAATCTAGCGATGAACAGCGCTTGTCACCTAAGTTTTCGCTACACTGAGTCATGGTTCACTTGCGTTGTAAGTTGGAATGGAAATCGGACAACAAGTTAAGGTCTGCCGTTTAAGAGATCGAGTATCACCGCTGATTGTCAAACGTTTAGGTAAAATTGGTACGGTTAAAGGCTTCAAAATGCTTGATGGAAGTAGCGTTGGTGTCGTCGTTCAATTTGAAGACCAGTTTGCGACTTGGTTTTTTGAAGACGAACTCAAAGTTATGCAGTAGGGGTGATACTGGGGGTAGCTGTCCCTAGCTATACATAACTAAAAGTTAACCTCCTCAAAGAAAAACTGCTAAGGAAACATTGTAATGGCGCTGATACTGACCTTTTTAGGCAAAAGTGGCAGCGATCGCCAAAAAATTGCGATCGCTGCTGCCAAAAAATTCGCAACCGAAGGCAAACGCGTCCTCTTAACCGGACGAGATACCGGTCCTGGGTTGAGTTTACTTCTCAATGCCTCGATGAGTTCAACACCGCAGCAAGTATTTCCCAATCTGGAAGCGGTGCAACTTAAAACCTCTAGCTTGCTAGAACGTAGCTGGGAAGAGGTCAAAAAACTAGAGGCGCAATACCTGCGGACACCGATCCTCAAAGATGTCTACGGGCAAGAATTGCCAGTTTTACCAGGAATGGACAGCGCTTTGGAACTCAATGCGTTGCGCGAATACGATGCTAGCGGCAAATACGACGTTATCATCTACGACAGCAGTGGCGACTCGACCACGCTGCGGATGCTAGGAATGGCAGAAAGCTTGAGTTGGTATGTACGACGTTTTCGGCAATTATTTGCGAATTCTGATTTGGGTAAAGCGATCGCGGACTCGCCGTTTATTCAACCGTTGATTAGCAGTTTTTTCAACGTCAACTGGACAGCAGATAACTTTGCGCAACCTACCAACCAAATTAATAACATCCTCGACCAGGGTAAAGCCGCGCTTGCTGACCCCAAACGCGTTGCAGCGTTTTTGGTAACAACAAATGACCCGCTAGACATTGCAAATGTGCGTTATTTGTGGGGTAGTGCGCAACAAATTGGTTTAATTGTAGGTGGCGTTATACTGCATTCGGCGGATACGACGCTTGCGAGTTTATCAAATGAATTTGACCCCTTACCTGTTACGGTTGTCACTGGCAGTGCTTTTGATGACGAGCAACTGATGAACGCCTTGCCAGATTTTGCACAGCAGGCACAGCAAGCTCCTAAACCGATCGAAATTGACGTTGCTACTGGTCAAGTCCGCTTATTTTTGCCTGGCTTTGATAAAAAACAAGTCAAACTGACACAATCAGGACCAGAAGTTACCGTAGAAGCAGGCGATCAGCGGCGGAATATCTTTCTACCTCCTGGTTTGAGTGGCAAACAAATTGCTGGTGCCAAATTTCAAAACAACTATTTGACAATATCTTTCTAGAAGCTGTCAAGTAAATTATTATGTCTAACTCAACTCCTCCACCGTTTCAGCCTGCTGATGAGGCACTCAACAAAACTCCAGATGCTGTAGATATTAATCCTAGTACCGCAGCACCGAGCGCACCTGCTAATCGTAGCGCCAAAACACGGCAACTACTAGGGATGAAAGGTGCAGCGCCAGGAGAAACATCGATTTGGAAAATCCGCTTGCAACTGATGAAGCCGATTACTTGGATTCCCCTGATTTGGGGTGTCGTTTGTGGCGCGGCTTCGTCGGGAGAATACACCTGGACGTTAGAAAATGTCTTGAAAGCAGCAACGTGTATGTTACTGGCAGGACCTTTACTGACGGGTTACACGCAAACACTCAATGATTTTTACGATCGCGAAATTGACGCGATTAACGAACCCTATCGCCCGATTCCTTCAGGGGCAATTTCTGTCCCGCAAGTTGTGAGTCAAATCTTGCTATTACTCGCTGCGGGAATTGGTTTAGCGTTTGTTCTTGATCGCTGGGTTGGTCACGAGTTCCCAACAATTACACTGCTAGCACTAGGCGGTGCGTTCTTAGCCTATATCTATTCTGCACCACCGTTGAAACTCAAGCGCAATGGTTGGCTGGGTAATTATGCCTTGGGTGCTAGCTACATTGCTTTACCGTGGTGGACAGGTCATGCTTTGTTTGGGGATTTGAATTGGACGATCGCGATTCTTACCTTGATTTACAGCATGGCTGGCTTGGGAATTGCGGTTGTGAACGACTTCAAGAGTGTCGAAGGCGATCGCCAGTTGGGACTCAAGTCGCTGCCTGTGATGTTTGGCGTTAACACCGCTGCGTGGATTTGTGTCGCCATGATTGATTTATTCCAAGCAGGAATTGCTGCTTATTTAATTGGCATTGGCGAAAATCTTTACGGCGCAATTCTACTATTGTTGTTGATTCCGCAGATCACGTTTCAGGATATGTATTTCTTGCGCGATCCGATCCAAAATGACGTCAAATATCAAGCCAGCGCGCAACCCTTCCTTGTTTTAGGAATGCTTGTAGCTGGGTTGGCGTTGGGTCATGCTGGGGTGTAGAAGAGGTCAGGAGCGAGGAAGTCCCGCTCCTAATCTTCGTGACGTAACTGCCATGCAGCACCAAATGCTGCACCTGCACCTGCAATAAAGCCAGTACTGATTCCTTGTAGCGTATTTGTTATAGGATCTTGAGTTAAACACTCAGTTGTGACTTGAGGCGCTTTTAAACACTGTTTGCTTTCTGCCCAACTTGCAGTTCCTCCCAAAATGACTCCTGATGCACTGCAAGAAACAACTAATAATAAGAGGCGCTTGGCTTTTCTATCCATAGATAGATACTAAAAGTAATAAATTGTTGTAGCTTCTCCTTAATTTACCACTGAAATTTGTAATTTCAATCTATTTCTAAATCAAAAAGTAAGCGAGCGTAGACATTCAAAGGATCGTTTATGGCGTGTAAGACGGCAATTTCTTCTTGAAGTTTCTGTAATTCGGATTTTAGCGGGGCTGGAAGAAAGGATCGCTCTAAAGGATAATCTTGCACCATTAGGCGAATTGGGCTGGCTAGCTGTGCCAAAAGTCTGGCTTCAAAAGTTCGTACTTCAGGATACTCTTGCAATTGCCAATCATCGCCTAGCTTGGCTTGTGCGGCTGCGTATTGAATTGCGGTATCAATTCCACCGATTTCATCAACTAAGCCAATTTCTTTGGCGGCGACACCTGACCAAACTCGTCCTTGAGCTATTTCTGCGACTTTTGGTAA
This sequence comes from Chroogloeocystis siderophila 5.2 s.c.1, assembly GCF_001904655.1. NCBI lineage: Bacteria > Bacillati > Cyanobacteriota > Cyanophyceae > Chroococcidiopsidales > Chroococcidiopsidaceae > Chroogloeocystis > Chroogloeocystis siderophila. Next base: position 31,139 of record NZ_MRCC01000010.1, read on the forward strand.
CGGGAGTTTGCGGGCTTTGGCGACTCGATTCAGGAATATATCATATAATCGTTCGGCTGTGCGCTGCGATCGCGTGAGTTCTTGATTTGATAGCGGACGCGCGATTGTTTGGCTATCAGCGTAGCGACCTGTTTTAACGCTATCCCAAGTGATACCATTATCATTAGCTAGCTGTTGAATATTAAAGCGCAGCCCAAAGACACCAATAGAACCTGTGACAGTGTTCGGTTCAGCAAAGATGCGGTTAGCATCCGTCGCAATCCAGTAACCGCCAGAAGCTGCATAATCGCCCATTGAGACGACAACAGGTTTAACTTGGCGGGTGAGTTGCAACTCGCGCTGAATTTCCTCAGCAGCTGTTGCGCTTCCACCACGACTATTTACCCGTAAGACAACAGCTTTGACTTGATTATCTTGACGCAGCGTGCGGATAATTCGGGCAAAGCGATCACTTCCTACTTGTCCGGCGCTTCCTTGTCCATTAACAATAGCCCCTTCAGCATAAACAACCGCAATTTTGTTGCGCGAGTTGCGTGCGGTGCGCGTTTTCTCATCTAACTGCGCATAACTTGGTAAGCTGATTTGCCGAAACGTGCGGCTTTCTTGCGATTCCCCAGTTAATTGCTTTAATCGCTGTAAGACTTCATCAAAATAGGCAACTTGATCGACTAAACCACTTTTTTGCGCTTCATCGGGTAACAAAATACCTTGATTATCGGCGATCGCTTGCAGTTGTGACGTACTTACGTTGCGGCTATTACTCACTGCATTTAGCCATTCTGTCCATAGATCGCCTAATAGGCGCTGTAATTGTTCTCGGTTTTCGGGGCTTAGCTGCGATCGCGTAAATGGTTCAACCGAACCCTTAAATCTACCAACCCGAATGACTTGGACGCCAACACCATACTTCTCTAAAGCCCCAGCAAAGAAAACAGGTTGATTGCTCAATCCGCTGAGTTCCATCGCCCCTAAAGGATTCACAATGACTGTATTCGCGACCGAACTGAGGTAATAGTCTTTTTGTCGCCAGTCTGTATTGTAAGCAACAATTGTTTTTCCTGATGCACGGAAACGTTCTAGTGCTTGACGCACTTCCTTAAGCGTCGCAAAGCCAGCACTACTACTTGCTGTGGTACTGCGACTGCCATCGAGATACACGCCAACGATCCGACTATCTTGCTGCGCTTTTTCTAAAACATCTAGCACTGTGCGTAAACTAACGCGATTGCTTTCTTCACTGGATAACGCTCGTTGTAAAATTGCACCAGGACTCGCATTTGGTGGCGCGTCAGTAATATTTAAAGATAAATCAAAAACAAGGACAGATTGCTCTTTGAGTTGTGGTCCAGTATCTCGCGATGCGACTGCCACAAGTAACAACAGCAACCCACCAGTACTGATACCAACAAAGATTAATAATCCTAGTATGGTTCCTACGATACTGGCAAAGGTTTGTTTAAAAAAGTTGCGCATTAAAGAGGGGTCAGGGATAGAGAAAAACCTGAATCTAAACGGGTTGGATACTTTATTGAGTACCCTAGCAAAGACCGAACTTATTTTAACGAAGAAATTGGGAATTAGGGTGATTTTCCGATCTTGGTCTGATCCCTGACCTCTTTTAATTTAGCTCCTATCAGATTCTTGTTGCGGCGTTTGAGCGGTTTTTAACGCTTCTACGAGCTTCGTTAAAGCGTATTCCAACTCAAAGCCAGGATCGCTTGCTACCCAGCCATCGGGTGTTAAATGCCGCGTTTCAAAGTGTAAATGCGGTCCTGTGGAATTCCCTGTGCTTCCGACAAGTCCGATGACGGTTCCTTGTTTGACCCGTTCGCCTGGCTGGACAAAGATTTCGGATAAGTGACCGTAGAGCGTTTGTTGTGGAATATCCCAAGGTGTTTTGTCAGAACTCTTTGTGGGTTTTTCATGTTCGAGGACAACAGTTAAACCGTAGCCGCCTAAAAAGTTAGCGATCGCAACACTTCCTGTATACGCAGCTAAGACGGGTGTTCCTGTGGGCGCGCCTAAATCAGTTCCGGTATGAAAACGGCGATCACCTGTAATCGGATGAATGCGCCAACCGAATAACGAGGTAATCGGCGCAGGGATGGTTAGCGGAAAGAGTAAACCCGTATTGCGAGTCTTCACTCCTTGCTGCATTCGATTGTAGTAAGCTTGCGTGCTAGGCGAGACACTTTGATTCACAAGTGCGATCGCTTGTTGAATGTATGCTGGTGGTTCTTTGGTACCACTTTTTGTATAACTCGCGCTACTACCACGCACTGGCGATACACTTGCAATTTGAGTGCTTTTTGGTATTTGTGTCAACGCGTTACGCGATCGCGGGTTACGAATGGCAACATTAATACGTTGAGGTGCGGTCTGACAAACACTTGCAGCACCTTGCCCGTTGCGGACAACGGCGCGACATCCTGTAGAGCGTTCTGATAGCACAACCGCACTAGGCGGTTCATAAGTTCTCGTCGCACCAATACTATAGTTTGTGGAGTCGATATGCGATCTACTAAAGTCTGGTGTAGGGTTAGTCGCATTTTGGCTAGTAGTTCGCGGTTTTTGTGCTGTGGGTGCAGTTGGTAGAATTGTCTGCGGGCGTTTTTGAGGAGTAGATGCGCGCGGAACCGCTGGAGTAGCAAGTTTTTGGCGTAATCTTTCTACTCTGGTTTGATGCGCAGCTGCTGAATTGGTTGGGAAAGCGGTTGTATCTTCCTTGATAGGTACAACAATGCTATCAATACTTGCTTGTGCCGATGCGGGTTGTTGACTCAGGAGGCTAACTATACCAAGACAGGTCAAGCTTGGTAATAGCAGCGAACGCCGCCCAAAATAGGATGAAGGCGCGCTGGCGTTTTCGTTTCCCTGTTTCATTCATTCCTCTCAGTTGCTGTTAGTTCGCCTTGGTGGAAAATTATACTGGTTTGTCTTGTGTCAGGAAAGAGGGTAAGGTGTAAAGTCTTGATGCTGCGTTGTCTGTAGCTGTTAGAATAGCTTGAACTGTAGCTGATTTAAACTTACTTTGATGTTGGGTGATAGGTAATGGGGAGTTACTCGTTAAGAGTGTTGAGTTATGAGTTACTTTCCTCAATTCAAAACTTTTCTGACCCAATTACCAGTTACTAATGACCAGCCTTTCGATGACGTTAATTTTCACGTATTTACTTATTATCGATGCATACTTGGCACTGGCAAACTTGGCAAGGCTTACCATATCTCACTTGTAGTCTTTTGGAACCGTGGTTGCATGGTTTTTTTACTCAGCATTTTTGGTCGCGATCTCCCGCAGAACTCGTTAAGGTTCTGCACCCAACCGCAGCAGCTTATCGGGTAAAACAAGTTCACGGCAATATTGTTTTAACGCCTTCACAAATCAAAGAAGCAATGAACGCAGAAAATGACTTGCTACCACCGGCTGATGGTGTCGTCACAGAACAAGCTTTGCAATCAGTTTGGGTAGCCAGTGCTGATTGTACTCCGGTGTTGATTGCAGATTCTCAAACTGGGCAAGTTGCGGCGGTACACGCAGGGTGGCGCGGTACAGCAGCTAAGATTGTGCCAGTGGCGATCGCGCGTTTGCAAGCGCAGGGGAGTCAGTTAGTCGATTTGCGTATTGCTTTAGGACCTGCGATTGCGGGTGCAGTTTATCAAGTTTCGACTCAAGTAGCGGCGCAAGTCGGAGCAAGTATTTATGCTGCTAGCGCTGAGGAATTGATCGTAAATGCCTTGCAGCGTTTGCCCGATGCACCCATCCTACAAGATCCTGAACCAGAGCGCGTGCGCCTAGACGTGCGACGCGTGATTGCGCTTCAGTTAGAACATTTGGGAATTCACGCTGAACAAGTGGCGATCGCGCCTCATTGTACGTATCAACAGCCAGAGTGTTTCTTTTCTTACCGCCGCGACCAGCAAAAAAAAGTTCAGTGGTCAGGAATTGTGAGTAGATAACAACACTATTGCTTGTTAGTCTTGTATAATTTATCAAAGCTAAACTAATATTTCTAAGTAATAACCGAAGTTGTAGATTTCTAAAAAGTCTATGGAATCAGCACTTAACGGATACTTCGTATTTTCTTGGCTAATTTTTACAATATTTTTATAATAAATTGGCTTTAATTTGGTTAAGCTATAAGCATATTCAGGGATAACTAAATTAAACTCTATATACCGAACTATGCGCCTTTAGAGATAATTCTCCAAAGGCGCTTATAATCTGAGAAAATTAGCTAGTTTAAATAAATTTTTAAATTGAAAATCCGAAGAGCTATACATCAAATAACTCAACTATCTTGGCAAAATATTTATGCAAATTAAATGCGTAATATTGAGTATAGCCGTTTTGATCTGAGATGAATTTATTTTCGAGGCATTTTCTGATTGTTAGGCTAGCATAAAACTAATATCGCTTGCCGCTTCAGACAGCAATCACTTAATCTCTTGTGTTTTGCTAAAGATAGGGTTTTTATGTAATTCCTAATGCTAGAAGTCTTATACTGCAAGGATATCAGCTAATCTAAGCAATGTTCTATGAGCGCTAAGTCCAAATTGCAACTACCATGAATGAATACTACTATTTTAACTTCACTAATCTCTTTTTCAAAGATCATAGTTCTTCCTATGTAAACTAATACGCTTGACTATTTCAGAATAACTAATATTACTGTATAAGTTAGGTGTAGAAAGTACTGAAAGTTGTATGAAGAGTCATAATATCATGCATAATTCATTTTTGACGAAACAGTAAAAAAACAGTCAATAAAATGTAATAAATAGCAAAAAAAACAGGAGAGTTAATGATTTAGTTGAATATTATATTAAGGTGTATAAAATACACGAACTTAAGCGAATTTTTAAAGTTGCAACTCGCTTGATGTAATATTGAAATCTAGCTTGGATAAAAAGAGTTTTAACTTTTGGATGAAAAACAGCTTATACTTATGTCTGATCCCTAATACATACCTCAGTGTTTCCCTGCGATCTCTGTAGCAGATTTACCATTTGAGGAATTTGGCGATTCAAGATGAACTTCAGCGTGGGGAACATTCATTTGTTCAACATGTGTTGGGTTCGATAAGAGATTTTTGGAAGAAGGCGCAGGCATCCACAGTGCAAGGATACCTGTTACACAACTCCAATAGAGAGCAGTATTTTTTTCCTCATCAATATCAGTGCGGGCTAGCTGAAAAAGGCTAAAAACTAAAATAACGAAACTAAAGAAAAATTGAATGACAAATCTTAACGAGTAGATGTCTCGAAAGGAAAATGGTTCTGATGTTGAACGAATCTTGTTATCCATAATAAACTTCCTCGTCTTCAGTTATGCTTAATTGATGAAACCTCGTGCATGAATTGCAGATGCCTATGATTGAAGTACTCTACAAAGGTAGACTTTGTTTATCTAGTAGTATTTTTGTACTATATTAAGATAGATAGTTGAGAATTTGCTTAAGAGCTACTACAAGTCTTCTAGAGAAATTACGCAAAAAGGGAAAAATCTTGAGTTGATGCGATCGCACCTAGCGCCAATTCTCTCAGTTATGTCGCCAGTGGTTAGCCACTTTTGCTCATCCGCATTAAAAATGACGAATAGGTTTTAAGCACTAAACTTATTGAAATAGTTGCTAGCGCTGAATTTCTCTGATTTTGCGAACAGCTAGTTGGTGGTTGTTGGTATCTGCTTGAGTGTAAAACAGTTCCGCAGCTTTTTGTAAATCGTTGATTGCGCCTTGTTTATCTCCGCTGTTGAAGCGCGTTATACCGCGATGATAATGAGTCATGGCAAGATTGTATACTGAGCCTTGACGATTGCCTCGTAGTCGCGATCGCTCTGAGGAGGGCATTTGATTGAGGACTTGAATGGCTTGAGTATACTCTGCAATGGCTCCTGTTGCATCTCCACTATTGTCACGGTGCAAGCCACGTTGACGATAAAGTTGCGCGAGGTGGAGGTAGGGATCTTCAAGGAGAGGGTTAATCTTAATTGCTTGGGTGTAATCAGCGATCGCGCCTTGCCGATCTTGCGCAGCCAACCGCGCCGTACCACGATTGTTGTAGATTTGTGCATGACGGGGGTTAATTTTAATCGCTTGCGTGTAATCGGCAATCGCGCCTTGCGCATCTCCTAATGCTAAGCGGGCTAAACCGCGATCGTTGTAAGCATCGGTATGATTTGGATCGAGCTTAATTGCCTGCGTATAATATTCAATTGCGCCTTGCTTATCGCCTTCGAGTTGATCTTTGAAAACTCCTTGATGGTAATACTCCTCAGCAGTCATCGCTGTAAGTGGTGATTGCGCGTAGGTAGTCGGAATTTCATTTAATGCAGTAGTAATTCCGAAAAGCAGGCACGTCGTTAGTAAGGTTTTATAAAGACGAAGCATAATACAGTTAATTTATGGTTTTGCAAAGGTGGCGATCGCTCGCATTGACATTAGAATTTGTTGTTAAGTAATCACTTAGCCAGTTGCAGCCTTGTGCAACTAATTGATTTAAATCGAGAGTCCACTGACGCACAGCGTTATCACTGCCAACCGCAACCAAATTCTTGCCATCGGCAGTAAATTTTACGCCCAAACTCTGTGCTTTTACTGAAAAAGATCCTAAAAGTTGACCGTGAATATTCCACAATTTAATTGTTGAGTCGTCACTGGCGGAAGCAACAAGCTTACCATCGGGGCTAAAGCTGACATCGTTAATCCAGCCACTGTGTCCTTGCAGCGTAGTGATTAATTTACCATCGAGACGCCACAGCTTAACCGTATTATCGACACTTGCAGACGCGAGAAGTTGACCATCAGCGCTGAAACTGACATCACTGACAGCATCGTTATGTCCTTGCAGTGTGTTAATTAATTTACCATCAACGCTCCACAGTTTCACCGTAGCATCTTTGCTAGCAGAGGCAACAATTTGGCTGTTCGGGCTAAACGCGACATTATTGACCGCATCTTGATGTCCTTGTAGCGATCGCACTTCGCTACCATCACGCCGCCACAATTTTACCGTTTTGTCATCACTTGCCGAAGCAAGCAAGTTACCATCAGGGCTAAAACTGACGCTATTAAGCCAATTCTTGTGTCCTGCAAAAGACTTCAAAACAACACCATCACGACTCCAAAGTTTGATGATGTGCTGCGCGTGGATAGTTTTGGCTTGGAGTTCAACAGAGTTTTCAGCAGTGGCGATGCTACCATCAGGACTAAAACTGACTTGGTGAAAAACATCGTCATTTTCTTTTAAAGTTTTTGCTGCGTTAGTATTGCGGTTCCACAGTGTCACGGTATTGTCACGGCAAACTAAAGCGATATCTTGTAGATTTGTACTGAAACTGACACTAATCGTCTGCGGACATTCTTGGGCGATGATAGGCTTTTGTTGTAAACTCCAGAGTCGTAGTGTGTTGTCTACTCCGGCGGAAACTAGCATCCCGCTAGGAGTAAAACGGACGTCATTGACAGGGGCGCTGTGTCCTTTAAAGGTTTCTAGTTCTCGCTCGTCGTTCCACAGCTTTATAGTGAAATCATCGCTTGCTGACGCTAACAGCTTACCATCAGGGCTAAAACTGACAGAATTGACAGGGGCGCTGTGTCCTTTGAGTGATTTGATTAAATTGCCTTCTCGACTCCAAAGTGCAATTGTATGATCGCGGCTAGCAGTTGCAAGCATTCCATCAGGGCTAAAACTAACGCTAGTTACTCCGCCGTTGTGTCCTTGTAGCGTTTTAACTAAAGTGCCATTTATGTTCCAGAGTTTGACGCCATCGTCACTCGCCGATGCTAAGATTTGACCATCACGGCTAAAACTGATGCTGTTGATTGAGCTAGTGTGTGCAGAAAGCGATCGCACGAGTGTTCCATCGGGATTCCACAATTTAATCGTTGCATCGCCGCTAGCGGAAGCAATTAGCTTACCGTCAGGACTAAAACTAGTGACTGTTGTACCCTGTTTTTGTAGCGTTTTAATTAAAGTACCATTTAGGTTCCAAAGTTTGATACCATCGTCACTCGCCGACACTAAAGTTTGACCATCAGCACTAAAACTGATGCTGTTGATTGGGTTCGTGTGTGCAGAAAGCGATCGCACGAGTGTTCCATCGGGATTCCACACTTTAATCGTTGCATCGTCGCTTGCGGAAGCGATAATTTTACCATTAGGGCTAAATGCGATCGCATTTACACTGTACGTGTGTCCGACAAAGCGGTTGCGTTCTTGCATTGCGGACAGGACTTGCTGTAATGTACTTGCAGTTTTGACTTGCAGTTCGTACGGTACTGCTAACGTTTGCTGTACTTGCTGTGCTGCTTTTATGCTGATGCTTAAAGCTTCTAATTGCTGGTCAGCACTTAATAGTGCCGTAGATAAAGAGTTTAAACTTTCAATTTGGATATTTTGGCGTTGTACATACGCAATTCCTGCTAAGCCACAAGCTGTAAATCCGAGAACACTCATGACTCCTGCGGTAAGTTGGGCGCGTTTAAGTCGGCGTTTGGTTTGCAAGTGTTGTTGTTGTCGGGCTTTTAAACACGCAGCCATAAACTGTTGCGTTTCTGGCGATAATTCATCCGCGCACTTGACGTAGATTTCTTTGGCTTCTGCGAGTCGCACGCCATGCAAGAGAAAATCAGAATGCTGTTGATTTTGCTTCCACAATGATGCTGCTTGTTCGATTTGGCGTTGAACTTGTAAGCGAGTACGGTTTTCTTCCAGCCACCAGCGTAAAGTTGACCAATGGCGAATTAAAACTTCGTGCGCGATTTCAATCGTAACTTCTTGTTTCAGTGTTGCTAAGGAAACTTCTGATGATGCACTTCGGCTTTGTCCGACAGGATATTCATCGCAGTTCACGACGATCAGCTTAGCCGCAGTTAACGCTTGCAAGGTTCTGTCTACAAGCGGTGCGGGATATTTCGCCACTGTCATTTCTGACTTATTCACGCGCCGTCGCGTGTCTTCTGTACCGTCTCCTAATTGCGTTAAAGTTAGAAAAATCCATTGGACGCAGGCTTGGGCTTCGGGTTCGAGGCTGTCGTAAACGGCTTGGGCTTTTTTTTCTAGGACGCCTTTGAGTCCGCCAATCTGCTGTTGATACGATTGTAAGGTTAAAACTCCACCTTGGCGATACAACCACAGTTGCTCTAAAACAAATTCGAGTAGCGGTAAATCTCCAGCGGAGTGCGGTAAATCTTGCAGGAGAACTTGGACTAATTCAGGTTCGACGTGCAATCCAACTTGCTGGGCTGGTTGTACAATCACCTGACGATAATCGTCGCACGTCAAGCACGGTGGAACTAACACACTCGATTGTTGCAACACAGGTGCAAGCGACGGCGCTTCTAGACACGCGCCTATAAAGTCAGCACGGAGCGTAATCACAAGCTTAAACCGATCCGCAGCATAATTGACAGCACCAAGAAGAATATCTAAAAATTGTTGGCGATCGCCGCTTGCACTTAATGTAAAAAGTTCTTCAAATTGGTCTACAACAAGGACAACCATCGGTTCTGGACGAGTGCGTAACCAGCGAACAAAGCCTTCAATTCCTAGGTGTAATAACCCCTCCAGTTGCAGTGCTTGATAAGCTTTTTCTTTTTCGGTTCCTGCTTCTACAAGGCGCTGTACTAATGCTGTCATTGGTTTTGCCCCAGGGCGAAGACTTCCTATCCACCAAGATTCGCTTCCTGGTAATTGTTTACCTTGTCGCAACTGTGTGATTAAGCCAGCTTGCACAACCGAAGATTTACCACTTCCTGAAGCCCCAACGACAGCTAAAAAAGCACGTTGACTCAGTTCATTAATGAGTTTTTGTGTAAGTGCTTCGCGTCCATAGAAATACAGGGCGTCGGCTTCGCCAAAGGCTTTTAATCCCATGTATGGGCAAAGTCCTAAATCAAAGTCGTCGCTATCTCCACCACGCGAAACAATAACTCGGTTGGGCAAAACTTCGATGACACCTTGGACACCTGATAGCCAGACATGAAGTGAGTCTGTTCCTGCAAGTTCTACCTGAAGTTGCGCAATCCACGCGGCGACGGGTAATCCGGTTTGGGGATCGGCTGTCGTTAGGGTTTTTAAAAGTGCTTGGGTAAATTGTTCGGGTACGTCGAGGGGAGATGCTGCTGCGATTAAGCATTGTCCGTGTTGGAAACCTAGTTGCAAATCTTCTACCCAATCTGCAAGCGAAGTAGCTCCTGGGCAATCTAGCACGATAATTTGTTGTGCAATATCCGATCGCCGTAGTTCTTGACGTAACCAAGACCGCGAAAGTCGCACGCCATCACCTAACACAAGCCAAGAGTCGCCTTCGGTGGTTTCTTCGATGCGTCCGCGCAAGTATAAAAATGCGGTGGTAATATTGGGTGATGAAGATTGTAGATGCGGCGATCGCAAGTATTCTTGAATTGCTTCGCGTACCTGTGACAATTCTTTTCCTGGTCGTGGTAAATACTCTAGTTCAAATTGTCCGGCTTGGCGTAATACTTTACTAAGTTCTACCGTTGCTTGATAGTTTGATAATCCGTTAATCACTAACGCCTGTCGCGGATGCGTTGCACCGGTATTTGCACAACTCAATCCTAAAACAAGTTCTCCTATTCCTTCAACAATCCGTTTTGGTGTTTGGATAGGATATTCTGAATGAAGATTAGTTTCGCCACGGCTACGCTTTTGCTGATTAATTAACCGGAGTTGTTGATTCGTTTTATCGACATACTGCAACGTGCGGTGATAAACATATTTATACAGTCCATCAACTTCAATCACGCCTTGCGCATCGGCGGCTTCTCCACGCAAGCCACGAATCAGAAAATAAGTAAAGACTCCGTGTCCTAATTCGGGAAATTCCCACGATTGTTGACCTTGATCACACGAAAGTAACGCATAAAATCCTTTACTTTGTGTCGCGCGTTGTCGTAGTAATTCAACAAGTTGTGAAGTCGGATTTTGCAATAAAGTTGTATTATCTCCTCTTGCTCCAATTAATGTCATTCCGCCACTGTGACACGCATCGAGCCATATAAGTTGTTGTGTCGCTGCACATTCTCCTAACATTCCCAATAGTTCAGGCATTCTCCAACCTGTGTTAAGCAAATCATCTTTTCGGGTATCTGCTAAACATAAAACTGCTTGCTGAGTTTCTGGTTCAAGAAAACCATGTCCTGAAAAGTAAAACAGCACTGTGTCTTGCGTGCGGGCAGCAGAAATAATATATTTCAAACTACTTTGGACTGTGGATAATTCTGGTGTTAAAGCCGCAAAATCGTGATGAACGATAACTTCTTTATCAGGAAATTTTTGTGTTGCAACTGCTAGCGCCTCAGTTAATCCTTGACAATCTACTGCGGAATAGCGCAGCGTAGGGATACTAAAATCGCTGTATTTGTTGATACCGACTAACAGAACCCAGAGCTTTGCTTTGCCGCTTTCTAGGTGTATTGAGCGACTTGTACCCACACTAACTGGAGACATGGCTGTAATACCGTTTCATTTTAAAGTTGATACATATGGGCAGCAGAGGTGCTCGCGGTGCAGAGGAGAACTTATTTGTAGCTTTTATTGAGTAAAATGGTCTAACGTAAAGGCAATAGCAAGTTACAGGAATTGATTTGCAGTAAATTAATTAGGGATATCTTTTATATACCGTTGAATTCTTAGTATTTACTGAAAATTTTCTTTAAGAATTATGTCAGTTTGTTTGCTAGAAAGAAACTATATCAAAACTTCATAAAAGATAGATTTTTTCAGTTAATTTTTGCTGGTTAATAATTCATACATTGGCAAATTGAAACTGAGTTAGTAAATGTAACGAACTCTTGACCAGAAATGAATTCGCTGTAGTCAGCTAAGTTATCGAGTCCGACAAGATTGAGGAGAATTTCAGTACCTAGCCAAAACGTTGTTTTGAGTAACATTTTTTTCCAGTTAATTGCCATCACTGCACCACCTTGCAAACTGAAACAATCCCTGCGTTGGAGGTTGTATTGAACCAATAGGGTTGCTTTGGGTGGTTTATGCAGCTAAGTGAGCGAAGTCCACCTTCGTGGACTAATGAGTCTCTTTAGCTATGGTTTCAACCTTTCGTGGAACTAATATTTATTTAGTAATACTTAGCAACAGTCTTATTGGCAAGATATAACGTTTTGTCCAGGATTTATAGTAGTTGTAGGTGTTGCAGCGATTAACATAATTTCACCTTTGTTGTTAGTTGCCCAGTTTGTTGCTTCTACAAGAGGAGTTGAGGTGTTGCGGGATGTGGGTGCAATCGCTTCTGTAATACCTGTTGTAGCATCAGAAAAACGCCAATCTTGCCACACATCATCACTATTGAGAACTTCTCCAGGATTTGGCGGTAAACCACCGCGCCCCGTCACGACCAATTGACTTTCATTCGCCACATTTTCAGCCGCACAACCTTGTGCAATCAGTCCTGAAACATCAACTAAATTTTGTGGTAACACAACTGCACCACGACTCGGATCGACATCTGGGGTATTAATAACAACTTCACCGCTTAATTCTGGGTTGGTTTGGGAAATTGCCGTGATATCACTACTAGAAAGTTGAACAGGGTCTAGCTGTACTGGATCGCTGGTTCCTAACAAAGTTTGTAAATCTTCTAAGCTGCGTACTATTAAGCCAAAGATATTTTGTGCATCGATTGTGACTTTTCCTCCTTGTCCGAGAAACGCATTCGCTTTGATGTCATTATTTTCATTGGGTGCAGCAATGATAAATCGGGCATTGTTGATAGATATATCGCCACCATTTCCTCCAGCGCCTTCAATCCCTGCTGTTGTAGAAATTTCACTACTGCGACGTAAAAACAAATCTTGCACGTTTAGATTAATATTTCCACCTTCGCCTGAAGCAGTATTCGCGACAATTTCTCCATTATCTAAACGGATAGTTTGAGCATCTACTTGCAAAGTTCCTGCACCTTGAGCCTCTGGTGTTTCGTTGACACTACTCACCGCCACGATCGCGCCATCCCGAACAATTAATTCATCGGTTTGAATCTTTAAGTTTCCTCCGCGACCAGTCGCATCAAAAATCGCTGGTAAGCCAGTTCCTGGTAGTCCTCCAGAATTTGCAAACAAACCCGATTTTAAGTTTTCACCCTCAACATTAACAGTGCCAGCGACTTCGATAGATTGTGCTTCTTGGATAGTTAAATTTCCGGCGTCTCCACTACCAAATGTTGTCGTTTGCACAACTGCACCATCGCGAATGCTTAAGCGGTCTGTCGTAACTTCTAAATTTCCTCCATTGCCACTAGAACCTTCTTCAGCGCTAGCAAATAAGCCGCTAGGGAAAGGTAAACCCGCATCACTTATTGGTTCACCTTCTGGTGTACGTGCAATGCCAACTACTTCAATTTCTGAAGCTCGAACAGTTACATTTCCTGTATTTCCTGCACCAACAGTAACCGAGCCTATCTGTGCGCCGTCTTGGATAATCAGCCTATTTGTAGTTAGCGATAAGTTTCCTGCTGCTCCTGTAGCATTGTTATCAGACCGAGTTAATAAACCACTAGGAATATATTCAAAATCACCATTTTCTTGTGGAATTTGAAACCCACCAACTACTTTTACAGATTCAGATGCAGTTATGTTTAACTCCCCTCCGTGCCCTTCACCAAGAGTTTCAGCTAGTACTTGTCCATTTATAATAAGCAGTTTGCCGGTTGCAATAGTTACGTTTGCACCGATACCGTTATCCGTCCTAGTACCTATTAATGAGGAGTTTATGGTCAAGTCCGAAGCATGAATAAAGATTTCTCCTCCGTGTTGACTTTCAACCGCTGCAATTATAAAAGAGCCATCAGCGATCGCCACTTGCTTGCCTTGTATTTGGATGTTGCCACTAGCTTCCCCACTGACATCTACAATAGACCCTTGAGATAGCTCGACATTTTGAAAATTTTGTACTTGTGTATATCCTAAAGACCAACCGCTGTTTGTCGGATTCAAGCTGACGAAACTAGAACTAGCAACACTACCTAACTCAATACGTCCCGCTGGTGCAATCATAAATCCACCTTCTAGCACTACATCACCGCCTACGAGTGCTAAAGTTTTACTAGGTAGTATTTGTAAACCTATTTGTGATTGATTCAAGAGCCTTCCAGGATTGACTCCAAACTGCAATCCTACAGGAACACTCATACTTAGTAATGGTTCGATTTGACCAAGGTCAGTACTAAACTGAGTATTGTCAGCAAAGTGAAGACTACTCGCTGTACTTACAATAAAAGACCCACCAATATTGAGTGAAGCATTAGAACCAAAAGTAATTCCCTTCGGATTAAGTAGAAAGAAATTAGCAGAACTGACCGCACCGTTTGGTTGCAGTACTTCAATCAATCCATCAATATTGGAAGGCGCACCTGTAACGCGAGTAATGACATTTTCGATTTCTGGTGCAACATCTTGAAATGAAGCTATGCCATTTGTAGGAACTGAAAACTCGCTAAAGCTGTGATACAAGTTGGAGCCAGTTTGAGTGCCACCTGTAATGATGCTATTAGCGTCTTCTGTAGTAACGGTCGAAGAATTTCGTAAGGTCTGATCTCCTGTAATTTGTGCTTGCAGCGGACTAGATACAGCTAAAAATAACAAAAAACTGGCAGGATACGAAAAAGACTGGCAACGCAGTTTCATATTTAAATTTAGGAAAATAAAGTAAATAGTATTATTTTTATAAGCAACAACTCTAGCATTTTGGTGTAAAGATTTTTTCAAAGTAAGAGCAATATTTAAATTAATTGCTTTTATAATATAAACTCCACGTATCTAATCGCTACTTGAGTAAATACAGGCAACTCTTATTTAGGATTGCCTTAGCTTTATCAAAAGCTTATGTGACCAGTACTATCTACTAGACAATAGTAATGTCTAGACTAGGAACAAAATTTAAATCCAACTGTAGCGAGGCAAACTGGGTGCCATTGTAAGATAGAGCACCCGTTGAACTACTGAAGAAGAAATTGTCGTACTGATTTGATCCTTGTGTGATTCCAAAACCACTTGCAGAGACTTCAATCTTATCGCCTTCTAGATAATTGAAATCTTGAATCGTATCAACTCCTTCAAAAATATTTTTAAAAACAAAGGTATCTGCACCGAGACCACCGACAAGCGTATCGTTACTCTCTCCACCTTCTAAGCGATCGCTTCCATCACCGCCATTCAGGTAGTCATTACCACTGTAACCGTTAAGGAAGTCATTACCACCGTACCCATAAATGTAGTTACTGCCTCCATTGCCTTCAATCTTATTAGACATGTCATTGCCATAACCATCAAGATCGGCGTACTGATTTGTAGCCTCGTTATATCCTGTCAATTCTAGGTGATCTACGTAGATTCCTAATGCATAGCTGATAGAAGAAATAACCGTATCTACACCACTTTTTTGGTATTCAATAACAATATCGTTAATGCTATCTACGATATAAGTGTCATTGCCAGCACCACCATCCATCTGATCATTGCCAGTACCACCGTCTAGGTAATCGTTACCTAAACCACCTATTAAGAGATCGTTACCTTGCTCTCCTGCAAGCCAATCATTACCATCGCCTCCTACTAGGGTATCTTTCCCTGTTCCACCAACTAGAGTGTCTTTACCTACTCCCCCATTAAGAGAGTCGTTATTATCTAAGCCGTATAGTAAGTCGTTACCATTATCACCATTTAGTTTGTCGTTACCAGACCCACCATAAAGTTGATCGTTACCCAAGCCACCGTATAGCGTATCTGCACCAGCTTCACCATACAGTGTGTCATTACCACCTTTGCCATAGACAGTATCATTGCCTTTTTTAGCGTAGATCAAGTTTTTAGCGTCAGTACCATTTAAGATGTTACGAGCATCAGTGCCACTAATTGGTGCAGGTCCTTTGTTGTCCTCAATAACAATGATTGCTGTTTTAATACTACTATTAGCTTCTAGGTTAATTTTTGTTTGATAACTTCCACCGACAGGTATAGACTTTCCCTTAAATTGATTTTCTTTAAACGTATAAGTTTCTGATGTAAATCCTACATCTCCACCTTGAATTTGAAGTATTATAGTGTCAGTACTATCCGGCGGAACATACTCATCAAGATTGTTTCCTGGATTATTGTAAATTATAATAGGTATACCTGAGTTCACATAGTTTGTTATGTCAAAAACTGGTTCATCAACTCCAACTTGATCTTCTAGAGATTGAATGGGAATTCTGTAATCGTAGTGTTCATTAGAAAATTCACTACCTGAACGTATACCGCCACCCCACCAACTAGATAGTTTTGTATAAACCATAATTGTCTCTCCTAATACATTATCCTGAAAATTTAGCTTTTTAGAGTTTAAACGACTCGCATAGATTAGAAATTATCAAACAATATATAAAGCTTACAATATACAAGTATTATCAATACTTACCTTTTATTCTTAAAATGCAACGACACAATATCTAAATTAGTAAAACTAATAAGAATTTGTACAATTTTACTAAATTGAGCCAATCAATCTTTAAAAAAAATAAAACGTTACACTACTACTCTTTTTGCAAGCATCTCAGCTTACTAGTATTTTAATTTTTGCTTGTAATTTTAAAGACAGTAAATACATATCAATTTATCTAATAGGTAATTAAACCACACCTTGCAAAAATTAGCAGCTAGAAAAAGTTAGAAAAATTTAGTAACTAGGACAGATGACTTGTTAATAAAATATAAAAACCAGGGAGTATATATGAAATGAACATTTTTCAATAATTCCGAATCTTTTCTATTTTGGCATGAATTGTTGTAAAGTATTTGTAATAAACTGACACATTTTTACTGAAACAGAAAATACTCCACTTTGTAGCACTTTAAATTATGACTCAACGTCATCTATTGTAGTTTTATATGATGCATCACTCTCTTTGAGAATAATATCGAGCAACTCTATCACTTTGCAGTAGTACGCAACCACCAAAACCTAAAATGCCAAACTATATCTTCCTGATGGATATGTATGTGTCGGATAAGCACACGCCATATACTGATCCATCATCACAACTACGCCAGGATTAGCACTGCACGCAGTTAAACTTAAACCTTTAGCTGCGAAAGAAGCATTAATCTGCGCGCCGATCACAGGCGAAACAGGCTGAGAGGGGTAATTCCCAGGAGTGCCAACATTAAAAACATTGATCGTCAGGTTAGCGTTAGTAGCGAGAGTTGGATTTTGTTGGCTAATCGCAAAGATCTGAAAACCGTTTGTTAGTCTATATGTGCCAGCAGGATATTGTGCATTAGGTGCTGCACAAGCAGCTTGTTGATTCAAGTTTACCCATACTGCTACGACTCCAGGACCACATTTTGTAGGATTCAAGCTGTGTTGAACGAGGAGTTGATCAATTTTATTTCCTCTAGCACTTGCAGAGTTGGGAGTAACGGTAAATGCAGCAGCAACTAGCGAAACAGACAGAAGTGAAGTAGCAATCTTGTTTAGTAGCATCGCAGATTGGCGTCCTTTGAAAATGCCTTCACTCACTTAATAGGTTTGGCTTTGTTGTTTTATGCAGTTGTTTGGTAGAAAATCGCGTCTTTGACTTGGGTCATTCAGTAATAGCCGTGAGAAGATATAAGGATAATTATCTCGACTGCAAACTTTTTTCCTGGCTTTGGTGTCAGTAACTGCTTCATGCGTTCTCGTCAAGATATTGTTGAGATCTTTTCGTCTTTTATCCAGTTCAATGCCGATCGCTTTAGCAATTGGGCGACTGATCCTAAACTGCGACGAAGTATGCAAAATTCTTTGGCGCGATCGCCGCAAGCAACAATAAAGGAAAACTTTTGGGCGCTTTATTGGTATAAACTGTGGCTAGTACAACCGCAAAGCCTTGCATTTGGACACTTGTATGCTTACTTACAAGAAGCTGGTTACTGGGCGGCGCAAAGTGTTGTAACGAATTTTACGAGTAGCCAACATACGATCGCTGATTGTTTTCAAATTGTGATCGCCAAAGTTGATAAAATTCTCCAAGGCTTTAACTCGCAGCAAGGCTATAACCTGAAAAACTACGCGAGTGCGATCTTTACTAGCACCATCAAAGAAACCCTCCGTCAGCGTCAAGAAGTCGATATTTGTACAGATTGGAGTTTACTGCGCAAACTGAGTCATAAACGACTAGAAGCCGCATTGCAAAATGCAGGAATATCACCAGAAAAAGTTACCAGTTACCTGCTAGCGTGGAATTGCTTCAAAACAATCTATATTCCGACACAAGCAAGCGCAACGCGACAACTTGCAAAACCTGATTCAGCAACGTGGGATGCGATCGCTAAGTTGTACGATTCGCAAAATCCTGGTACACCCGTCCGTCAAGCAGAAACACTAGAACAATGGATGCTAGCGTGTGCCAAAGCTGCGCGTTCTTATCTTTATCCTACTGTTGCTTCGATTAATACTCCTAAACCAGGACAAGATACGGGGGAATGGTTAGATAATTTACCCGAATTGCAAGGCGAATCTTTACTTACAAATATCATTACGCAAGAAGAAATAGAAAGTAGACAGACGCAGCAAAAGCAAATTAGTGAGGTGTTAGTAGCTGCGATCGCTCAACTCGATATGCAAGCACAACATATATTGCGACTTTACTACGGTGAAGCGCTAACGCAACAGCAAATGGCTGTACAGCTTGATATTAAACAATATACAATTTCGCGGCGGTTGACAAAATGTCGAGAAGAATTGCTAAAAGCACTAGCACAATGGTGTAAAGATTTGCATATTTCGCTAACTTCCGACGTACTAAAAGATATCAGCGCAGTTCTAGACGAGTGGCTACAAGGTCACTATGGCCAAACTGATATGGCAGCGGGCGTGGAGGACACCTCCGCGACATTAGCTGACCTGAAATCTCCAAGGGAGTAATCGATTATGACATTTGATTCGCTTCTCACAGCGGCTAAGCCTACTCAATTATGGCTCGAAATCTCTCCTGACGATCAGTCTCAAGCTTGGCAACATCAGATGTATTCCACTCCTAGTAGTCGTTGGAACGCTACTTTAAATTGCATTACGCTCAATACTTTTTTATCTTGGCTACGCACAGAATGCGCCCCACAAGCAAAAGTTTTTCCTCATCGGGCGGCTTTAGCAAGTATTTGGGAATTTGTCAACGGTGTCGCCATTGTCTGGGAAACAACAAAAATAGTACTGATTCCTAGCGAAACAATTGATACAGTAGAATTACGCGTACCGCAAGAATGGATTGATATCCCTGAATGGACAGCAGATTATTACTTGGGAGTGCAAATCAATCCTGATGATCGCTGGATAAAAGTTTGGGGATACACAACACACCAGCAACTCAGAACAAACGGACATTATGATGCAAGCGATCGCACTTACAGCTTAGATGAAGATGAACTCATTGCAGACATCAATATTCTCTGGGTTGCGCAGCAACTCGGCATTACCGAAGCAACAAAAAGCGCGATCGCACCTTTAGCACTACCGCAAACCCAAGTAGAAAATTTAATTCAGCGTTTGGGCAATCCTGAGATTATCATACCGCGACTAGAGATTCCCTTTACCATTTGGGGAGCAATCCTGGCGCATGGTGGATGGCGACAGCGCTTGTACGAACGCCGTCAAGGATTACCGGAGCAATGGTCAATTTTACAGTGGTTGCGATCAGGAATTTCTGATGTGGCGCAACAAATTGGTTGGCAACAAGTCGAACTGCAACCGAGTTTGGCGCGATCGCGTTCTCTAGAAAGTACACCTGCATCTGTAGCATTATCTCGTCAACTTGTCATTGCAGGACAACAATACGAGTTACGCATAACGCAACAAGATGCGGAACAATGGCGCTTTGAATTACGCAATACTTCGATGGGTGCTTTAATTCCTGAAGGCATCAAATTAAGATTGCTAACCGAGGATTTACAAAATTTTGAGAACAATGAAGATACGGCTACAACAGCCGTTGAACAAATATTTGTCGAAGTGGCACTTGAACCTGGCGAAGGAATTGTCTGGGAAATCGAACCGACTCCCGAAGGCTATGAAAGAGAGATCCTCAGGTTTTGAAACGCCTACAAACTAAATGTGCGCAGCAGCACACTCTACCGGAATTTTTAGTGTATTAGACCACGGAGGTGGTCTTTGTCTGACTAGCTGCAACTTTAGTCGCCAAGCGATTTATGTTAATTATCTATCATCATCCTACAACCAATTGCCTACTAAAACATACGCTGCCCAGAAGTAGGGATGTTCGTATTTGGAATCTTTTAATAAAGTTTGTTGCGCGCGACGTAGTGCCTCGGCTTTGGTAACACTCGTGTTAGCATACTCTTTGTAAAATTGCCCCATCAGCGAAGCTGTCGCAACATCACTCACAGACCACAGTGTTGCTAGTGTACTACGAGCACCAGCGCGTACAGCCATACCCGCAAGCCCTAACGCGGCGCGTTTATCTCCGGCAACGGTTTCACACGCACTTAAAACAAGTAATTCAATCGCCTTTCGCCGATTATCTCCTCTCGTCCGCAAAATAGTATTTAACTCATTGACATCAATTTCGCTATCCCAGCTAAGAATAAATGTTTCTTCAGCTTTAGAACTAAACTGTCCGTGAGTTGCTAGATGGACTACCGGAACTGGAGAAGATTGAACTTCATTTTGCAGTGTATTTGTTGTAAATTCCTGATTGAGGAGAACGCGACTCGGTACTTCAGATTGAATTTGTTCGAGTTCGAGTTTAACATTAGGAAGCGCCGCAAAGCTTTCGCGGGCTTCGGTAAGTCCTGCGGTTAGGGCTTTGAGTCTTTCTCGCGCTAGTGGCTGCGGATCGAGAAGTTGTAAGCCTGGTGTAATGGCAATGCTGTATTTTTCGACTAAATACTGTTGACCGTCATACAGTACTCCCATCGGAATATTACGCATCGCGCCATCTAAAACAAACACAATCGTTTTTACGCTACTGTTTTCTAAATCTGTGGCTACTGGGCGAATTAACCAATTGTAGACTTCAGCCGCAAAGGGTAAATACCGGCGCGATGTTTGCGTAAATACGGTTTGACGCAATCCTTCAACGATACTTTCGACGCGGTTGGCGGGTAAGGGTGTCGCGTAGTGGCGTAGTGGTTGCTTGGGGAGTGAGACGATAACTTCTAAGCGATCGCCTAAAATAATCGGATAAAGCACCGCAGCAGAAGAATCGACTTGATCGATTTGTACGGGGTGAGTATCTAAACACGCAGTGCGAAAGAAGTTTTCAATTTCAGCAACTTGCAGCGCTTCGATTGTATCCCTTGCTTGCGCGATTTGACTTGTGGTGGATGGCGATCGCAGCAATAAACTCACTAACTCGCGATACACAGGTTCGAC
The DNA here is from genome assembly GCF_001904655.1 of Chroogloeocystis siderophila 5.2 s.c.1. Taxonomy (NCBI): domain Bacteria; kingdom Bacillati; phylum Cyanobacteriota; class Cyanophyceae; order Chroococcidiopsidales; family Chroococcidiopsidaceae; genus Chroogloeocystis; species Chroogloeocystis siderophila. Next base: position 52,523 of record NZ_MRCC01000010.1, read on the forward strand.
ACTATCACGAAACGAAAATTGCAACTCTGGGTTAATTCCAACCAAGTCGTTGCGCAAAGACTTAAGGCTACTGACGGCATCGGTATAAGATGCGATCGCTTGTTGCGTTTTACCTGTAACATTGAGTACGCGACCTAACTGCCATTGCCAACGATAGGCAATATCTGAAGCATTAATTGTTTGCGCGAGTAACAATGCTTGCTCAGTAAGTTTTTGCGCTTCAGACCACTGCTGCGTTTGTTGATATAATGCTCCTAAATAACCGAGGGCTTGCGCCTCAGCGCGTTGGTCTTGTAATGTTTGGGCTTGTTGTACAGCAGTTGCTAGAATTTGCCCAATTTCTGACCAAGATGGTAGTGAAGATAATTCCGCCTGGGCTTTTTCTCCCACTATTTCATTCACACACTGCTGCACAATTGGGGAAGATTCTACTTGTGTTTGTCTTTGTTGCTGTTGCTTCAAACAAAGGAGACTTTGTGCTAAATTGATGCGGCTATTGACTGCGGTACGACTTGTAGGTATGCTAGCTATTAAACTTTGGATTTCTGGTAATAAGGCTTGGGCGTCCAACACTTGCTGCGTTTCTACTAGTAAACTCAGTTGATTAAGCCGCGCTTGGATTTTTTGGCTAGGAGAGTTTGTAACGCTAGCAGCTTGTTGATAGTAAATCAGCGCAGCTTGTGAGTTTTGTTGGGCGCGTAGAGTATTAGCGAGACTGAGTAAAGCAGCGCTTTCGTTTTGAGGAGATCGCACTTTTTGCGCGACGGCTAAACTTTCGCGTAATACGGTTTCAGACTGCGGTAGATCGCCAATTACGCGTAAAACGTTACCTAAACTCCGTAAACCCGTTGTTTTAATTAAAGAATCTGGTTGTTGTTGCAGTGTTTGTTTAACAGAATTTAAGTTGGTCAAAGCACGGCGATAAAGACCTAAGGCTTTAAGCGCTTGGATTTGATTAATTTGGCTACCGATGCTCCCTGCGTGATCACCAATCCTATCATAAGCCGTTGTTGCTTGTTGCCAAGTTTCTAAAGCTTTTTGGGCTTGTCCTTGTGCAAGTTGCAAGTGTCCTTGAGTATTCAGGGCTTGGGCGAGTACAGGTAAATATTGCCCATTGGGCTGCGTTGGCAAAAGTTTTAAGCTGTCTGCGATCGCAGATGTGGCAAGTGTCCACTGTCCGAGTTCTTGATAAACCAGCGTAAGATAATTGAGTGCTTGGGCTTGATGGCGGCGATCACCTTCACTACGAAATACTGCAACAGCTTGTTGTAAAACTTTTACTGCTGCGCTAAATTGTTCATCTTGGTATAAATTAATTCCTTGTTGCATCAGTTGCATTGCGTTGGTATCTGCTGTAACAGCCATAACAGGAAGTGTGGCAGAACTCAAGATGACGAGAGGTGTCAAGGTAGCAGCAGCCCAGATCAGTGGTGAGTATCTAGCAGACATAGATGTTAAGTTAATTGCTTGCAAATAGTATTCGTGCCGTCGTCAGTAGCGATCGCACTTTTAACCCTGACTAAGCTGTCATCATTTTTTATAAAATAAGTATTAAATTTTACTAACAATCTAAATTTCAATCGTGTTGTCAATAGTATATAAGAGCTATCTCAGGTTTGGGTAATTACGTATTATTACGATTTTAAAAGGTTGGCGATCGTACAAAAGCAACGCGATCGCGTGCCTCAGTTTTAGCACGGTATAGTGCTGTATCCGCAGCGCGTAAGAGTTCTTCTGGAGTAGAACCATGTTCGGGAAAGCAGGCAATTCCTAACGAAAGAGTGATTTCACTAAGGAGTTGGCGATCGTGCCGCACTTTCAACTGCTTAACTTCTTGCCGGAGTTGCTCTGCGCGCTGATACGCCACCTCTGGAGTTGTTTCAGGTAAAATTAGCATAAATTCTTCACCGCCATAACGGCAAGCAATATCTGATTGACGAATCGAATCTTGCAAAACTTGCGCTAATTTTTGTAAAACAAGATCGCCGGCTTTATGACCAAATGTGTCATTGAAGCGCTTGAAGTAGTCAATATCAAGCATGATAATTGCTAGTGGTTGCTGTTGGCGATCGCAGCGACAAAGTTCTAATTCGAGCGACTCTACCATGTAACGACGATTAAATAACTCGGTTAAGGGATCGCGAACACTTTGATCGCGCAACGTTTCGCGGAGTTTGACGTTTGCTAAAGAAAGTGAAATTCGTTCTGCTACGGCGATCGCAAGCTGTTGCTTGACTTGTGTTAGTTGCCCAGATTCTGGCGAACTTAAATACAGCATCCCTAGTGTTTCACCTTGCGCCATCAGTGTTATGCAGAGTGATTCAGCAGGCAATAAGTTGTGATTAATATGTTGGCAGCATAAACTGCTACAGGTATTCTTAACAAAATGCGATTGCCCGCGCCGTAGTGCCCAACAATCATCCGGTGCAAATAAGTTATGACTCGTTAGGGGGGCTGAGCCCCACGTTGTCACCGCTGTAAACAGATTTTGTGGTGCATTATTCAAAAACACAGCACCCGTTATTTTGGGAAATAGCTGCGGCATAAGGGTAGCGATCGCGCGACAAGCTTCCTCAACGGTAAGACACGCTTGAAAAACATCACTCATTTCTGCAAATAGCGCAATCTCGCGGTTACGTTGTTCCAGATAATCCACCAAATCTTTAAGTTGCGCGTTTGCTTGCTGTAAAGCGGCTTCTGCTTGCTTGCGGTGGGTAATGTCTGTAAATGAGCCAACCATGCGTACTGGCTTACCTGCTTCGTCCCACAATGCTTGACCGCGATCTAAAATCCATTTGTAAGTACCATCTTTGCACAGTACGCGATGCTCAGAGATATAGAAAGGTGTTTTTTTGGCAAAATGGTCTTGAATTACTTGTTTTACCCAGTCAATATCGTCAGGATGGGCGCGGAATGTCCATTCATCTAAATGATCTGCAATTTCATGCTCTTTGTAGCCTAACATTTCTTTCCACCGCGCCGAAAAGAAAACTTGATTCGTTTTGACATTCCAATCCCAGATGCCATCATTGTTTCCACGCAAAGCCAGTTGCCAACGTTCTTCACTTTCTCGCAGCGCATCTACTGCTTGTTTACGCGCTGTAATATCCTGAATTTGCGCAATGAAGTATAACGGATCGCCGTGCGAATCGCGTACTAACGAGACGCTTAAAAGTATCCAGACAATGTGCCCTAGCTTGTGAAAATAGCGCTTTTCTAGCTGATAAGTGCGAATCTCGCCTGATAACAATTGACGCGCGTAATGCAAATCGACATCAAGATCCTCTGGATGCGTAATTGCTTGAAAGTTAGTTGCCAATAATTCTTGCTCTGAATAACCGACAATCTCGCATATGGCACGATTAACTTTTAGCCATGTTCCATTGGGTGCTACTAGTGCCATGCCAATGGCTGCATAGTCAAACGCACTCCGAAAGCATTCTTCACTTTCTCGCAGCGCCTCTTTTGTTTTTGCTAACGCATCAAGCGCCTGTTTATAATCGACAATTTCGCTTTTCAGTTCTTGGTTAGCAACTTCAATCGCCTTAACACGTAACATTGCTTTGTCTTGATTGCGTTTAGCAATGTCAGCAAGATGTTCTAATTGATTTTGTGATTCGCATCGAACTTGTACTTGGTATTGCGTAAAGAAGCTTGCTAAATTCGGTTCTTCGTTTAAGAGTAGCGCAAGATAGTCTTGGACTCGTTTGTCGGCTGCGTATTCATTGGCAACTTTAGGGTGCGCTTCCATCCACGCATGACAGGTTTTGATGTGGGCAATTAATATAACTAAGTATTGATAATTTTCAGATCCTAATATTTGTGCCAATTTAGTTTGGTAGTATCCAGAAACATCTTTTCCGAGAAAAACGAATGCTGAACAATAAATGAGGCTGGCTTCGATCGCCGAATTTAAAGACAAGCTTATTAAGTTATCTGTTGCATTGGCAAGCACTCGAAAATGATTATTGATCTCGATTTCTGCTAAGGGAAGCGGTGATTCGAGCAACGTTAAGACTTCTGTGGCGTTCATCCCTAATGGGTACAACGAGCAGCTATGGCACATAATACAGTAGGGAACGCGACAATAACGCGAGAGGTAGGCAAAAAGCTTTTCTTTAAATAAAGTTGGTAAAGGATTATTGAGATAGGCGCTGCAAGTTTGCTGCCAAAGGTTTTCTAAGATCTTAGAATTCTGCTGTGCAGGCTTGAAGAAGGGAGGGAAAAATCCTAGTTTTTCCTCAATCTCAGCTTTGATTTGCTCACTCGTGCGCATAAAGTAGCTTGACACTGCCTTAATGGATAAACTGATTTATGGAAAAGAGACTAGAATCGCCACATCTGTAATAATTTATCGATTAAGCGATCGCGCATCAGCACCCTTTTTAAGTATTCCCGCACTTTAACTTTTCCTAACTCTCTTCGTCAATTCTCAGCAAAAAAAGACAGCTATATTTGGGCTGAAAAGATAGGCTCTTTACAAAATTTACTTAATGTGCTTATACTACTCTGTAATGAGCAATGCTTCAGGTGATCGCTACTCTAACTCCCCACGACAAAATTTATATTAGGCATCTGGTCGACTGACAAAACTCTGAAACGCGGCGGTTAGAAACCGCTGCTGCAAAGGCGAAACTCGCCTACGTGGGTTAGAACCTCGGCTGTTAGTCTGCAAAGGCATACTTTACCTGGGTAGGCGCGACTTATAGTGGCTAGCCACAAAAGATTTGTCAGTCAATCAGATTAGGCAGTGTAGATAGTACTAAGCGTTATTAATTCTACTCAACTCTAGTTGACTCGCGATGCGCATTGCGTTCGATATATTCTCTACTTGCCGCACCACCATCAATCTGAACTTGAATTGCAGGTTCATATCCTTCTGCAGCACTACGAGCTTGCGCTACACTCGATAGCAAGACACCATAAATAACTTTAGAAAAGATATCTGCCATTGTATAGAGAAACTGTCGTGTTACGGCTGCCCATGCCCCCCATGCTGGGAAAGCTTTCCAAGCCCAAGGAACTAAGTATGCTAATGGATAAAGCGTCCAGGCAACTAAAATTAACCACCAAACTGTCCCCATAGTTTTATAGGCTTGGTGAGGTAAATTTTCGCGCGATTTGAAGATTAAATTCCCTACCATGTAGAGAATATAAATATAGAAAACCGTGCTTACCGCCCCCCAAAAGAGAAACCAACCCGTATTTGTAATTTCAAAATATTGCCCGATGTATCCGGTATAAATCATCAACAAGCCAGCAGTAATGAAGCGAAACCGCAACTTGCGGAAACGACCAGGTGTTACATCAATCACAAACAACATCTGAGTCAGCAAACACGGTACATCAATCGACCAATTGAGGTAACGATAGCCATTCGAGAAAGTACTTTCTGTATATCTTTCTGCGGTACCGACACCCAAGCCCCAAACTTGTCCATCAAAGGCAAACGCTGACAGCCACTCCAACAGTTGCAAGCCCAAAATCAAAAAAGCTGATACCATGACAACCGCTGATAGCGTTGATGATGGCTGAAAGCGTGGTGAGGAACGTTTATTTGTTGTAATAAAGTAAACAAAACCTACCGCCATTGCACTCACACCAAGTGTTAATAAATGCGATATCAATTGGTGCTGTACTGGCGAGTAAGTCAATAGATTTTCCATAATTGTACCTTCTGGTACAACTACGGTTTGTGCTATGAAATTGTACGAACTTAGTAAGTTTGTTGGTAAATTCCAACTAAACACTTATTTTCCTCCCTAGTTGATAGTTTTTGGTGAAAAAATTAAGTCAAAAATATATAGATCTAATTTTTGATGTGAAAATAACCTTAATGAAATATATCTGTAAATTACTACTTGTAAACTCACTTTTCAACCATCAAAGCTTGTGAAAATACTCCAAAAACCAATGAGATTAGGTATTCTTGAGCAAATCTTATCTATTAAATATTTTATGATATCTATCTCAAGATAGATTATCTTGAGCAGATGACCTTTATAAGAGCTCAAAATCTCGATGAATGGTATATTTTTTTGTGCATCAAGTGCTGAAGTTACTAGTGCGAGAAAACTTGCTCTAGTAAATCTTGATGCATCAACGCTCGATCTACCAAAGATTGTATTTGATCAGAAGTTAGAGAATTGCCGTTGGCATAACATTCGAGCAATGTATTGCAAATTACATAATAATCTTCTGGAATTTCAGTTAAATTCCATCCTGGCAAATCAAGTTCTATCATCAATTTACTGACTTTAGGATCGTAACTTAAGGCAAAACAGCGACAACCTTCCGCCGCAGCCATAATTAGACTGTGGAGGCGCATTCCGATCGCCATTTCGACACCGCGGAAAACCCCTTTTAAAGCTTGAGGATCTTCAAGACAAAGAACTTTATGAACACCAGGAAGTTTTGATGCAACAGCTTCGGCGATCACCAAATCTTGACTTTGCTGAAATGGCACAAGCAAAATACAAGTTTGCGTTGCTTTTTGAAAATCAATCAACGCCCGCGTGAAATTATCAAGGCGAGTTGCAGTTAATTGGGGATGCGATCGCAAAGTTACCGCGACTCTCGGCGCAGGTAAATCCCATAACCCTGGTACGGATGCAGATTCTAACGCCCACACTGGATCGGGGGCGAGAGTACACGGAATTCCCCACTCTGATAATAAAGCTGCACTGCCCTGATCGCGAACACTCACTGCCGTACACTTGCCAAAAGATCGCCGTGCTAGGTTCACTGTCGTATTGCGCTTTAATGGACCAATTCCCTGCGCCCAAGCGATCGTTTTCAATCCAAGCTGTTGCGCTAGAATCATCAATCCACCGTAGTACAACGGGCTAATCGCACTCGTGACGTCTTGAAGCAAACTTCCACCGCCCCAAACGAATGCATCTGATTGGCGCAAAGTTTGGAGTACGCTGAACAAATTCATGCGATCGCACGCTTCAACGTGATAGCGATCGCGCGTCTGTTGTGGATTACCCGAAAGGACAACTGGCGTCACATGGTTTGGTAGCATTTGCAATAAGGTTGCAAGCAAAGCCTCATCGCCACCGTTGCCTTTACCATAATAGCCACACAAAACTACTCGCATCTTGCCCACGTCATTACCTCAGATAACCTAACAAAAACTCTATCCGAGATTGTCATTCCTCAAAAAATTCAAAGTAGTAGCATAATAAAGCACTGAAGTATCTATTTCTTCATCCTGACCTCCGACCCCTGATCCCTTATTATGCACGCCCTGTCAATTCCAACTTGGATTATTCACGTTTCTAGTGTGATTGAATGGATTGCCGCAATTTGGTTAATCTGGACATATGGTGAAGTCACTCATAATCGTAGCTGGTGGGCTTTATCTGTTGCGATGTTACCCGCACTTGTAAGCGCGATGTGTGCTTGTACGTGGCATTTTTTTGATAATGCTGAGTCGCTAGAGTGGCTAGTGACACTGCAAGCGACAATGACAGTTGTTGGTAATTTCACGCTGTTGATTGCTGCGTGGTTGATTTGGCGTTCTACAACCGAAGGAGAGGTCAGAGGTCAGGAATCAGGAGTTAGGGATATAGGAAAGAACTAAAACCCAAGGAGACAATCAAAAATGTCTATAGGCTCAAATCTCGTAGTTGTAACTGTAGGAATTCTCCAATTTCTGGTCTCTGAGTCGTCTTCATTTCAGTGTTAGCCAAAAGGCAAAATTATGATTCAAGATGTCTCGTTCCTTATACACCCTTCCAAAGAAACGCTATTTGCGTTATCGTTGTTTCCTTACTTGGGTTTTTTATGGTTTCTCACGCGTACTCCCCAAATGCCACGTTTAGCATTGATTGGCTTTTACTGCACATTAGTATTTGTTGGTGTCACCATTCCTGCTGGAATTTATGCTCAAGTTCACTATGGTGAATCATTAGCAAACGTTGATTGGTTACACGGAGGTGCAGAATTTTTCTTGACGCTATCGAATATTTTAGTCGTGCTAGGCTTCCGACAAGCCATCAAAGAAAGAGAAGCAAAAAGTTAATCACAGCGAATTACTAGTTACCCTTATGGAAGTTATACCAGCGATAGATTTACTTGCAGGCAAATGCGTGCGGTTATATCAAGGAGATTATGCGCGATCGCAAGTTTTCAACGATAATCCCGCAGACGTAGCGCAGCAATGGGTAGAACAAGGCGCAACGCGATTGCACGTTGTCGATCTCGATGGCGCGAAGCAAGGTAACGTTGTCAATCTAGCTGCAATTGAGGCAATTACTGCGGCGGTATCCATACCAATTCAAGTTGGTGGAGGATTACGCGATTCCACTAGCGTTGCACAGTTATTAAACTTAGGCGTACAGCGCGTGATTGTAGGAACCGTTGCTGTTGAACAACCGCAATTAGTCGCCGACTTATGTCAAGAGTTTCCTGGGCAAATCGTTGTTGGAATTGATGCGCGCAATGGTAAAGTTGCAACACGCGGTTGGTTAAAAACATCGGAAGTGTTAGCAACGCAACTTGCAATGCAGATGCAAGAATTGGGTGTTGCTGCAATCATTTATACTGATATTCACCGTGATGGTACGCTATCAGGACCTAATATAGACGCACTCAGAGAACTTGCAACACAAATTTCGATTCCTGTTATCGCTTCGGGTGGTGTTAGTTCTATCACAGATTTATTAAGTTTACTCGCGCTCGAACCGTTGGGAGTTACTGGTGCGATTGTTGGTCGGGCATTATACACTGGAGATATTTCGCTCAAGAGTGCAGTGCAAGCTGTAGGGCAAGGTAGGTTACAAGATATTCCACCCGATTTAGGATTTTCAGCATTTGCTTAAGTGACAAGTTATGGAAACATTAGCCAAGTGGACACTAGACGATTATCACCGGATGATTGCATCTGGTATTTTAGACGATCGCCGCGTTGAACTATTGGCGGGAAAAATTTACGAAATCACCCCAGAAGCACCACTGCATACATTTTGTGGAGGAAACTTAGCTGATTATTTCCGCGATCGCCTCAATCGTCAAGCCTTCGTTCGCGAAGCCCGTCTAATTACACTTATAGATTCAGAACCCGAACCCGATATTGCAATTGTACGGGGTTCTTGGAGCGATTACCGAGAGCGTCATCCTGGAGCAAATGACATCTATCTGGTGGTAGAGATATCTAATTCAAGTTTAATAAAAGATTTAGAACAGAAGCAGCCCATATATGCAGTAGCAGGAATCTCAGAGCATTGAATTTTAGACCTTACTACGCTACAACTAATTGTATTTCGCGATCCACAAGAAAATGAGTATCAATCGCGGCAAGATTTTAAAGCTGGAATAGTATCTCCACTTGCCTTTCCAAAGATTAACATATCAGTCGAGCAATTATTTTCTGTTTAATGACAGTTGTAGTTCAGAGATTAGTAGAATCATCTAAGCCTGAAAGAGCGTAAGAGATAGAACGATTATCAAATCAAGTTGTGGTTGTAGTTGGAGGCAGATCAGGAATTGGATTAGCTGTGGCAAAACTTGCTCACGCTGAAGGTGCAAGTGTCACTATTTTAGGACGTTCATTAACAAAACTCGAACAAGCAAAAGATTTAATTGGGCAAAATGTCAGAGCGATCGCAACAGATACTATGGATGAAAAGGCAGTTAATCGAGTATTTGCAGAAATTGGAACTTTCAATCATTTATTCATTTCTGCTCAAGAGGCTTCCACTGCGCCATTATCAGAAACTACAATCGAAAAACTGCGTCCTACCCTGGATAGTAAAATTTGGGGAGCCTTTCATGTTGTGAAACACAGCATCTCTCAAATTCGTGCTGATGGCTCAATTACATTTATTTCGGGTTTAGCTGGGCATCGCGGTTATCCTGGCTTAGCAGTAGCAGGAGCCGCGAATGCAGGAATTGAAGCGGTTGCGCGGAATTTAGCGGTTGAGTTAGCGCCAATACGAGTACAATACAGTTTGTGCTGGTGTCGTTGATACAGAAATGCTTGATAGAATATTTGGCGAGCAACGTGCAGAGGTTGTAAAAGTGATCGCGCAAAAACTTCCTGTCAAGCGAATTGGAAAACCTGAAGAAATTGAGGCGGTGCAGTTTTATTTTTAATGGGTAACGGCTTTATGACAGGAACTACTTTGCTAATAGATGGTGGCGATGCATTAGTTTAACTGCGTATAAATACACTAAAAAATAGATATATCGCTATGCAATTTAAGTCTCTGATTACGTAGCATAGGATAATATCTGTGTCTTTAAAAACATTTTTATTATGACTGATTCGCATAAAACTAAAGCACAGCAATGGTTATCAATCGGATTGCCGTTTCCTTTAGTTATCTTAAATGGTTGGTTATTGTTACAAGTTTTCGAGTATTTTCAACCATTAGTGAGTATTTTTGTTTTAGCTGCTATTTTAGCTTTTATTTTAAATTATCCTGTTGATTTTTTGCAACAACGTCAAATTCAACGGAAATATGCTGTTGGAATTGTTTTTATCACAGCTTTAGTCATTTTAGTTGGTTTAGGTATCACTTTAATTCCACTCTTTTTAGAAGAATTAAATGAAAGTGCTAAACTACTACCACAGTGGATTGATTCAGGAAGTGAAAAACTTCACGCCGTTGATGATTGGGCAGCATCGCGAAATTTACCAATTAATTTTACTGAATTAGCGAGTCAAATAACAGCACGTCTACCTGAAGAATTAGAATCTTTAGCACAGCGTTTTTTAGGAGTGGCACTAGGCGCAATCGATAGCGTCTCAGAAGTTATTGTAACAGTCGTTATTAGTTTCTATTTTCTATTAGATGGCGAACGAATCTGGAAAGGAGTTCTTAAAAGATTTCCACCACGTTTTGGTATTGCTTTACAGCAATCTTTAAGACAAAATTTCCAAAACTACTTTGTCGGGCAAGTTGCTTTAGCAGTCATTGTTGGGATTGCAATGACTTTAGTATTTCTCTTTTTAGATGTTCCTTTTGGCTCAATTTTTGGTTTAGGCGTAGGAATTCTTACCCTAATTCCTTTTGGCGATGTTTTGAGTTTTAGTTTGGTGAGTTTATTAGTTGCTTCGCACGATTTTTGGCTCGGAGTGAAAACATTAGCTGTTGCACTTGTTGTCGATCAAATTATCGATCAAATTGTTGCACCTAGGCTACTCGGAAGTTTTACCGGACTTAGTCCTGTAGGAATTATTGCAGCATTAGCTATTGGTACAAAACTTGCAGGGCTTTTAGGATTACTCGTTGCTGTACCTTTAGCAAGTTGTTTGAAAGACGTGTTAGACAATATGCAAGATGAACCTGAAGAAACTAATTCCGCAGTAACCGCAGACCGCTTAGTGTCACAATAACAGTTGAACCTTCATGCCCAATTACACCCAAAGGCAAGGTAATATTACCTACAAAATTCGCAATTAGTAGTAATACAATAAACCCCAAAGCAAACACAATATTTTGTTTAATAATCGATTGCGATCGCCTTCCTAATCGAATCGCTGCAACTAACTTATCCAAACGATCCGCCATTAACACTATATCCGCCGTTTCCAACGCCACATCACTTCCCGCCGCCCCCATGGCAATTCCCACCGATGCTTGAGCAAGTGCAGGTGCGTCATTAATCCCATCACCCACCATCGCCACAGTTTGATATTGCTTCTGTAAATCGCGAATCACATTGACCTTATCTTCCGGTAAAAGTCCCGCATAAACGCGATCAATACCGATATCTTGGGCAATATGACGCGCAGTGCGTTCATTATCCCCCGTCAGCATCACAATTTGCTCAACACCCAGATGCTTTAAGTACGAAACAATTTGAAAAGCTTGCGATCGCACCGTATCCGCCACCGCAACAATTCCTAGTACCTGATTTTCTCTCGCCACCCACACCACAGTTTTCCCTTCAGCTTCGAGTCGCTGGCTGGATTTCCCCAACACTCTTTGGCAAAGGGGTCTTTCTTCGCAGACGAATGTTGCTTTTCCGACTCGAACTTCCTGATTATCTATTTCTCCGCTAATCCCCAATCCAGGATGCGAAAGCACATTCTCTATCTTCTCTTCTCTGCGTTCTCTGCGTCTGTGTGGTTCGTTCCCCGCCTGCACAATCGCCTCACCAATGGGATGTTCCGAATAAGCCTCCAACGCCGCCGCTACCTGCAACACCTCCTCTTGTGTCACCCCATCCGCCGGAATCACCGCTACAACCTGTAATTTCCCCGTCGTCAAAGTTCCTGTTTTATCAAAAGCGATCGCTCTTACTTTTCCCATCATCTCCAACTGTGCGCCACTTTTAAATAAAATTCCCTGACGCGCCCCATTGGCGATTCCCGATAATAATGTAGGCATAATCGCCGCCATCAATGCACACGGCGACGCCACAACTAAAAAAATCAAAGCCCGATAAATTGTTATTTCCCAATTCCAACCCCAAATCAACGGTGGTAAAATTGCCAGTAGAATTCCACATACCACAATTACCCGTGCATATCCGCGTTCAAAACGCTCAATAAATAACTGCGATGGGGGTGCTTCGGTTTGCGCTTGTTTGACAAGTTGAATCACGCGCTGAATTAAACTACTTTCGGGTGGCTGATGTACTCGTAGTTGCAAAGCACCGTAACCATTCAGCGTACCTGCAAAAACTTCATCTCCAATTGTCTTCTCTACTGGTAGCGATTCTCCTGTAATTGCCGCTTCATTAAGCGTCGTGTAACCTTCAACAATAATGCTATCGGTAGGAATCAATTCTCCAGGTTTGACCAAAATGCGATCGCCAACTTGTAATTTAGCAACCGGAATCATTTGTTCTTGTCCGTGCAATAATACTCGTGCGGTATCTGCGCTCAAACTCATCAAACTACGAATATCGCGTTCGGTACGTTGCATGGCATAACCTTCTAACGCACCACTGATTGCAAAGATTAATATTAATACCGCTCCATCAACAATTAAGTAATATTCTCGTCGCCACAAACCCAATCCTGCGGCACCTAATGCGGCGACAATCATCAGCAAGTCAACATCAAGTTCTCTTTCTTTCCATAAAGTTGTCAATCCTTCACGGGCGCTTTCGTAACCGCCAATCACATACGCCGCAAACAGAAGTAACAATCCTAAACCCAGCCAACCCCAGTACAACGATAACCAACCGCAGAATAACAAAATGCCACAGGCGATCGCAGCAAGTGCATCGGGATGTTCTTTAACAACTTGAGTCCAGCGAGGAATTGCAAGGGAATGAGCCATCACAGTAGTCAATTTCATCAGGCGACTACCCTACGCTAAACCTTAACATTAATGTCAATGTCAAGCTATTGCTCCAACAATTAAAGGAAATGTTGCTAATGTAAATATACAAAATATGTCAAATCTGATATAATATTCTAGAATATATAAACGATGGCAATAAACCATTAGTTTGGCTAAGTGGTGAGGTGAAAACACCACCCTTCTCATCTGAGGCTCGCATTGAAGTTGGGTTTTTGTTACGTAAACTCCAGAATGGAGAGACATTATCGTTACCACATTCGCGCCCGATGCCTAGTATCGGTTCTCACTGCCATGAACTAAGAATTACAGACTTGAATAAAGAGTGGCGAATTATCTATCGTATTGATGAAGATGCAATTTTGATTCTAGACGTTTTCCAAAAAACTACACAAAAAACACCATCTTCGGTAATTGAAAATTGCAAGAAGCGGATAAAGCGGTATGACGAAATATAACAAAGGAGTATTGACTATGGATTCAGCAAAACGTCAACGGTTGGAAGCAGCAAGCTGGAAAATTGGCACGGCAGAGGAGTTTCTGGGACTTTCGTCGGCAGAAGTTGCTCTAATTGAAATGAAGCTAGCACTTAGTAGAAAATTAAAAGAGTATCGCTTAAATCGTAAGCTTTCTCAAGCTGCTTTAGCACGGCAGATTGATTCGAGTCAATCAAGAGTAGCAAAAATGGAAGCTGGAGAACCATCCGTTTCTACTGATTTGTTAATTCGTGCTTTACTGTCGATAGGAGCAACACCGAGAGATATTGCTGAAGCAATTTCTGTGACTACCACCAGTATTGAAGATGCAGCAGATAAAAATTTACAGTTGGGTGCAAGTCATTGATTATGGCAAATGAGTACTTAACAATCAAAGAACTGACTGAAACTGTGGGTGGTAATATGACACCACGCATGGTACGGCATTATCATCAAGTGGGGTTATTACCGCAACCGGTGCGATCGCACAGCAACTACCGGCTGTATACGCAACAAGATGTCCAACAATTGCGGCGAATTGTCGCCCTAAAGCAACAAGGCTTTCAACTATCGCACATTCGTCAATTACTCGAAACCGATTCGAGTAGCGAAAACACGCTGACAACGCAACTACAACAGCAATATCAATCGGTAATGCAACAGTTAGCACGGTTACGCCAAACCGCAGCAGCCTTAGAAGGATTATTAGGGCGCGATCGCGCGTGTCAAAATTTGCAAGCCGAAGCAATTGCGCAATTGCGACTTTTAGAAGTCGAAACGCAAGATGGATTAGGACAATTAGAACAGTTGTGGGATAGTTGGGATGCTGCAACGCACGACCATCCTGAAGCTTTTGCCGAGTCGTTGCAGCGGTTATTACCCGATTTGTCGGATCGTTCTGAAATTGAAGCCGATCTTCTTTCCAAGCTTGTGTTGGCGTGTGGTGATGTGAGTTTAGTTAACTTTGTGCGGTTGGGAAATCAGGCGATCGCAGCTGCTAGAAATGCTTTATCATCAAATTGCCAAGTTGTCGGCGATGTTCCTGCTGTAGTTGCAGCCTTCGATCAAACTCGTTTAAAACATCTTGGCTGTAAAGTGACAACACTGATTGACGATCCTCATATTACCAGTGCGGCTGAAGCGGAACAAGTTTTCTGGCATCAACATCAACGAAAATTACAGCAACTTGAACGTGGGTGTGTCTTAGTGGTAGGATACGCACCATCGGTACTCATGGCAGTGTGTGACGCGATAGAAAATGGCATACAACCTGCTTTAATTATCGGAATGCCAATTGGTTTTAGTCATGCCCCCGCAGCTAAACGCAGATTGATGCGATCGCGTATTCCTTTTATTACGACTGAGGGAACGTTAGGAGGTGGTTTACTCGCAGCTGTCGCCCTTAATGCACTTGCAGAATCGTTAATTGAAAAGCCCGACTGTCATTGTTATTTAGATGAGTGTAACTAGGGGCGATCGCAATTTAGATTAATACTCGCCTAAAGACAGAAACTGATGATAAAACTTGCGCTCAATTACCCAGCTTGATTGAGGTGATACAGCACAAATGTCTCTAGTTAACATACATTTTTAGTCCAGAGTCTAAGAAAGATAATTTTTTATAACCCACATCGTATCTACAGAAACGAGGTGATCATTTCGCAACACCGAATTTTGCTATGCCAAATTTAGAACCTCATTCTTCTTAAAAATACTTAGTTGATTGCAAAATTAGCTAAAGGCTTAAAAAGAGATATCCTCTAGGTTCTTATTAAAAAATATTAAAATTTGAATGGACTGCGATTATTTTATCTGTAGATGTAAAGACTAGTAAGTCAAACAATAGTTTCTTCTAAAAATATGTAAAAATTTTAAGCACTTTCCTCACAACTTCCTCACAATTTTATCATACTTTTAAATCAGTATAATACTACATCATTGTTAAGGAAAAGCTCTATCACGAAACACCTTAATTTAAGGCTGTTAATACTAATCTAACTTCCTCCCTGTCAGAGTGGTGTTACTTATGGCAATAAGCCTACTAGCACGGGGGAAAGAGGTATTTGTTTGATTTTTTGTGTAAAAGGGTTAAAGCAACAGAAATCACCACAAAATTTCATCAAATTTAAATAGGAGATTCAAAAATATGGATAAGAACTCTCCAGCCAATGATGTTACCAAATTAACTAACAATAACTATGATGATTATAGTCCATTAATATCAGGTAATAAAGTCACGTGGTATGGCTATCCCGAATTTGATGATTCGGAAATATACTTTTATGATGGTCAAAAAATTACTCGATTAACTAATAACAATAGCTATGAGTTTCCTTCGGATATTTCAGGCAGTAACGTAGTTTGGTCGGATTATGATGGTAATGATAGTGAAATTTATCTCTACAAAGGTACAAATACTATCCAAATTACTGACAATAATAACTATGACTATAGCCCAAGAGTAGATGGCAACAAAGTTGTTTGGTATGCCTATAATCAAGACTTTACTGATAGTAATGTCTATCTTTACGATGGTACTAAAACTATCCAACTAACCAACAATAATACATCAGCTTATGGTCCAGAAATTTCTGGTAATAATGTAGTTTGGTATGCCTATGACGGCAATGATAGTGAAATCTATCTCTACAATGGCACGCAGACTATTCAAATCACCAATAATGATACGCCAGACTACAGCCCGCGGATAGATGGCAATAAAATAGTTTGGTCAGGCTACGACGGTAATGATGATGAAATCTATCTCTACGATGGCACTCAAATCATTCAACTGACTAACAATGACACATACGACTACAGCCCACAGATTTCTGGCAATAATGTAGTTTGGCTAGGATACGATGGCAATGATAGTGAAGTCTATCTCTATGATGGAACTCAATCCATCCAAATTACTAACAATAATTTTTCTGAAAATGACCCACAGATAGATGGCAACAGAATAGTTTGGTCAGGCTACGACGGTAACGATGAGGAAATCTATCTCTACGATGGCGATATCACCCAATTAACAGATAATAACACTTATGATTACAGCCCCCAAATCTCCGGCAATAAAGTTGTTTGGAGCGGATATGATGGTTCAGACTACGAAATTTACCTTTATGAGATTCCGCCAGGTCTTAAACTCGATGGCACAGAAGAAGATGATATTCTAACGGGTGGCAGAGGTCCCGACACAATTTCTGGTTTTGGTGGTGACGATATTTTACAAGGGTTGGGCGGCAATGACCTCATTTTTGGTGGCAGTGGTAATGACCTAATTACTGGAGGAGATGGTAAAGATAGAGCCGAAGGTGGACTGGGTAACGATACGATCTCTGGTAATAGCGGTAACGATATCCTAATTGGAAACGAAGGAAACGACAACATTCTTGGTGGTGAGGGTAATGACTCGATTGAGGGTGGTACTGGTCAAGACCGCTTACTCGGACAAGCAGGCGATGATCTGATCTTGGGTCAAGGTGGTAATGATATCCTTGATGGTGGAGATGGCGTAGATTTGCTCTTGGGTGGAGCCGGAAGCGATCGCCTTGTTGGTGGTAGAGGGAATGATAGTCTCAGCGGCAATGTAGGAGCAGATACTCTCGTAGGTGGATTTGATAACGATAGCCTCGATGGTGGAGTCGGAAATGATCGACTTGTTGGCGTTCACCTTCCTGTTGTTGCTAGTGCCCCTTCAGGATACGGTACTGGTGAAATTGATACGCTTTTTGGCAATACAGGTAGCGATACCTTTGTGCTGGGCGATCAAGTTCGCGCGTACTACGACGACGGCGATCCACTAACGACAGGAGAGTCTGACTACGCTTTAATCACCGATTACAACGCCAGCGAAGATACCCTAGAACGTTATGGTACAGATAATCTGTATAAACTAGACTACTTTACTACTCCAGAAGGACGAGTAGATGCAGCGATGATCTACGATTCAGGGGTGACAGCCAGGGGAGAGACGATCGCAATTTTACAAGGAAAGGCTCCTAATTCCACCGCAACTGCGACAACGCTTGCTGCTCAACCAATCGTAGATGACGATACCAGTGATCCTATTCTTGAAAATACAAACCCATTAGTCCAACTAGAGGGGTTGATAGAAGGAAGAGACTATGCACAAGGCGAGGTGATCATTAAGCTGAACGCTGGAGTCAGCAGTAGCGAAGCTAATACCCTACGCGAAAAACTAGGTGCAGAAGTTATAGAAACTACCAAAACCCTAGGAATTCAACGCTGGTCAATCTCCGGAACAAGTGTTAGACAGGTGATCGAGAGTTTCGGTAACGATCCACGCATTGAGTACATTCAACCGAACTTTATTGTTCGTACTACAGCAACAATTCCCAGCGATCCGCGATTTAAAGAACTTTGGGGACTCAACAATACAGGACAAACAGGTGGTAAGGTAGATGCCGATATTGATGCTCCTGAAGCTTGGGATACTCAAACGGGAAGTGATGTCGTTGTGGGAGTTATTGATACAGGCGTAGATTATACGCATCCAGACCTCAACGACAACATGTGGAAGAATCCAGGTGAAGTTGCTGGAGATGGCATTGACAATGATGGTAATGGATTTGTTGATGATGTCTACGGTTATGACTTCGTGTACGAAGATAGCGATCCGATGGATGTTTTCGGTCATGGAACGCACGTCTCCGGAACAATTGCCGCTGAAGCGAATAATAATCAAGGCATTGTCGGCGTCAACTGGAATGCCAAAATTATGGCGCTGAAGTTCCTGAGCGACGACGGTTGGGGCTATACTTTCGATGCGATTCAAGCAGTAGAATACGCCACCTTGATGAAGAAAAACCATGGAGTCAACATTAATCTAACTAACAATAGCTGGGGTGGTGGCGGCTACGACCAAGGATTGTATGATGCGATCGCAGCCGCAGGTCAAGCAGGACAATTATTTATCGCAGCTGCTGGTAATGGCTACGGTAACGACAATGACACAAATCCTTTTTATCCTGCGACTTACAACCTCGATAACGTCATCTCTGTCGCTGCAACTAACCATAACGATCAACTAGCCTATTTTTCTAATATTGGAGCAACAACCGTCGATCTTGCAGCACCAGGAGAAAATGTTCTCAGCACGGTTCCTGGAGGATATGCTGTCTACAGTGGGACATCAATGGCGACACCTCACGTAGCAGGAGTTGCGAGTTTACTTTGGTCAGAAGACCCTAGCCTCAGCACTCAAGAAGTCCAAGAACTACTGTTAAAGGTCGATCCACTTGCTGCGCTAGCAGGAAAAGTCGTTGCCAACGGTCGGCTTAATGCCTTTAACGCCCTCAGCGAACTAGGACCGCCGAATGAAATTACTGGTACTGGAGGTGATGATGTCATTACAGGTACTAATCGACGCGATCGCATTTTTGGTCTTGGTGGTAATGATGTCATTCAAGCATTAGCAGGTAAAGACACAGTTTTTGGTGGTGCTGGTAACGATCTGATTCTTGCTGACGAAGGTGATGATAGCGTCGAAGGCGGTGCTGGTAACGATAGAATCTTCGGTGGCGACGGCGATGATATTTTATTAGGTCAAGGTGGTAGCGATAGCATCCTCAGCGGCGAGGGTAATGACTCGATTAATGGTGGTGACGGTCTAGATCGCCTTTTGGGTGAAGCTGGCAACGATACAATTAATGGTGGTAATGGCAATGATACCCTTGATGGCGGAGAAGGCAACGACTACCTCAACGGCGGTGCTAATTTAGATCGTCTTTTTGGTGGACGAGGAGACGATACCCTCTTGGGTGCAGCCGGTGCAGATAGTCTTTTTGGTGGATTGGGTAACGATTCGCTCAATGGCGGTGCGGGAAGCGATCGCCTAGTTGGTGTTGATACCTCTACTGGTTTCGGTACAGGTGAAATTGATGTTCTTGCTGGATTAGGAGACGGCGATATCTTTGTTTTAGGAGATCAAAACCGTGTCTTCTACAGTGATAACGATCCTGTAACCACAGGCGAATCAGACTATGCTCTGATTACCGATTTCAACGCTAGCCAAGATTCTATTCAACTACATGGTTTAGCTGACCAGTATAGCTTAGACTTCTTCACGGTTAATAATACGATCAATGCTGCTTTAATTTACGATCCTGGTGATACGGAAAGAGGCGAACTTATTGGTATTTTATCGAATGTTTCTGCCGATCTAACTATCGCTGCGCCTACTTTTGCGTTTGTCTAAGGTTTCGATAGCTGCAAGCATTTATCTGGTGTTGCTGCTATTGTTCATGATACTACCAGTACTGTTAACTGACCTATAATCTGTCGCGGTGCTGGTATCAATTGCGATCACTACTTTCCCTGTTAAATTTGACTAAACAAAGAAGTGGTAATAAATATAAATAAAACGTGTAAGGAATAAATCCTACATCAGTCATTAAAATTGCTGCTGCTACAAGTCTTGCAATATTCCAAGGAATCAAAGGCGATAGAACAACAACTCTATTTTCTAAATCTACGGCTAATTGATATTTATCTAGCTTTTTATGCTAGTAGCTTTCTTGTCCAAGTTGTTGCGTTAGAAGAATCACAATAGTTTGAGTACAGCCAAAAGCCGCTGCGGCAGTTCCTACAATAATTGTACCGAAGAATAATCGACTTTTTGTGCGTGCTTTTTGTAAAAATATTTTAATAACTTGTAAAATTCTTGTTCCACCAATTATTCCTGCTAAAGCTGTAGAAATAATCACAACTATAGAAACTTTGAGCATAGAAATAATGCCACCTCCTTTAAGGATAGAAGCTAAATCAGGTGCCTCATCTAATTCATAGCTAAATACAGCATAGTTAGCAATTTGAAATATAGAGTATTTTTGTGTAGAGTTATTCCTATTAATAAGCTCGTAACTATACTCAATAGTAAAGCCAGCTTAACTTCAACTTGTAACAAGGAAAAAATTAAAATAACACCAACTGGTAGTAATGCATAGATATTCAGGTTGGAAAAAAGAGGAGTTTCAGTAATTAAAGTACTGTTGTCGATAACTATGGGATTGCTAAATGATAAAAATAAATAATGCCAGCAACAAGTAAAGGTAGCCAGCCAGTTATTACTATATTTTTGAGATTGACATACAATTTAGTACTGGTAATCGTGGCAATCAGATTCGCACTAGAAGACATAGGAGAAGCGCGATCGCCCACATACGCTCCAGCGATAATTGCGCCTGCTACTAAGTGTGTATTAACGTGACTTTCTCGCGCCATAATCATTAAAGCAACACCAATAGTACTCACAGTTCCGAAAAAAGTGCCAAGTAGTACGGAAACTATGCTATTTAAAATAAAGGCTGCCATCCAAACAACTGTTACTGCACCGATAAGGAGAATAATATTAATAACAGAAAAAGATTTTTGACTACTAGTAATTGCTAAGGAAAATAGAGTTTTTAGCGCAAATTCCCTGCGCCAAAGTGTGATGGCAAATATGCTAAAAAATTATTAGGGGATAGGCAATAAAACAACCTTGAGTAATGCTAAATATTAAACAAATAAAAGAAACAAGAATAGCAACGATTAAATCTATTATTTATTGATATTTTTCTTAGCAGCATATCAAATCCTGGATGAGCAAACAAATTATTATCTAGATAGCTTCTATGAATAAAATAGATAGCTACTGCGATCGCCTAGTTAAAAAAGACTAAATACTGTAGCAGTCGAAAAAATAGTTAGGATATCGAACACGCTAAGTTGACATTTGACAGTGAAGAGAGTGTGGGAAGATTTTGTCAACTGTCAACTAAGCTCTGCTACATCCTGATAAAATATTGAAAAGCCACCCTTGATGGCAATCTTACAAGGATGGTTTTTTCTACTGCAAATTTTGAGCAAAAAATCTTGCCAGCTTGCACGAATAATGCTAGGCACTTCCGGTAAAGGTAACTTCCGGAAATTTTGCCTGTGCTTCAGCAACTGGGCGATTTCTGCCTTCCTCTTGCCAGTAGTTAATGACTTCGGTTGCTTTATTGAGCAACTCGACGCGCTCTTGATCGGTAATCCAGTTTTTTGATTCTAACTCGTTTTTTAACTCTTCCCAAGCATCATTACGAGGCCAGAAAAAGTAACGAGTCAAAGGGCTTGTGCCTTTACCTACAACTTGATCGACCGCAAGCGCCACATTTTCGTCTAGCCAGAGAACTTTTAAAATGAACTTTGACAATCAAACCTCCGAGGCAGTACCAGGCAAAAATTACTAACTGTGCAACCATTTATATTAACGCAATGCCATAACATCTGCTGAAATGAATTTAAAGGGGTCGGAGATCTGGGGTCAGAGGTCAGAACTTTGTACGGCAGGTGGATGGTATAGATGGGGTAAAATGATGAGGCTCATAGGTGATAATCCCTGAATGGGATAAAGATGACACAACAATCTCAATTACTCGTTTCAGCAATTGTTGTTTTTGATATTGATGGCGTGGTGCGCGATGTCAGTAATTCGTATCGACGGGCGATCGCGGATACGGTGGAACACTTTACGCAAGGCGCGTATCGTCCATCTTTAGCCGATATCGACGTACTCAAATCCGAAGGGATCTGGAATAACGATTGGGAAGCGTCGCAGGAGTTGATTTACCGTTATTTTGAGGGGCAGGGTCAACAGCGCAATTCGCTAGCGCTAGATTACCAAGAAATTGTCCGCTTCTTTCAATCTCGTTATCGCGGTTCCGACCCTGAAAATTGGACAGGGTATATTTGTAATGAACCACTGCTGTTACAAAGTCATTATTTAAACGAACTGAGTAGTGTAGGTATCGCTTGGGGATTTTTTAGTGGTGCGACACGAGGTTCTGCAAACTATGTGTTAGAAAAACGTTTAGGGTTGCAATCTCCGGTGTTAGTCGCGATGGAAGATGCACCGAGTAAACCCGATCCGACAGGGCTAATAGCTACAGTACAAAAGTTAACAAATAATTTTCTTGACAATTGCACGTCTGTAGTGTATGTGGGAGATACAGTTGCAGATATGTACACGGTAGAAAAAGCGCGATCGCTTGCTCCAAATCGAGCTTGGATTGGTGTTGGTGTCTTACCGCCGCACGTTCAGGCATCACGACAACGACGCGATGCGTATGCCCAAACGCTCAAAGTTGCAGGCGCGAAAGTTGTTTTTGACAATGTACAGGAATTAACTCCTCGCGAAATTCAAAAACTGCTGTGACGAAGTACAGGTTTTCGGGTAGCGATCGCTTGTTCGATAATATCCGCCGCGCGACGCACTCCACCCGCTTGCTGAATGGCTTGTTGTAGTTTGAGGGCGTTTTGTTTGTAAGATGCTTCTGTTAGTACTTGTTGAATTGCAGCTTTGAGTTTAGATACACTCAAGCGCGATAATGGAACAAATTCTCCTGTTTTTGTCCAAGCAATCCGCGCTGCAACACCTGGTTGATCGTTCGTGATTGGTATCGCCACCATCGGGACACAATGACTCAACGATTCTAACGCTGTATTTAATCCTGCATGAGTGATTGTTAATGTTGCTTTTTGCAAAAGTTCGAGTTGCGGTGCGTATTGCACAACAAGTGGTTTTCCAGGAAGTTCGGGTAAGGTTTCGGGAGTACTACCACCGCCGAGGGAAATCACTAATTGAACGTCTAAGTCTTCACACGCAGCGGCGATCGCCTGAAAAATCTTCTGCTGTTGATTTTGCAACGTTCCCATCGAAGCATAAATCAGCGGTTGTCCGGTTAATTTTTCATACGGAAACGGTATCGGTTTGCGCCCTGCGGAATCAACAAAGGGTCCAGTAAAGTGAAAACATTCAGGTAGTTGCATCCGAGGAAACTCAAATTCTGCGGGTTGCTGGCTAATTTGTGCTAAATTAGATAACGAGTCAGCAACCTTTTTGTAAAGCGGTAAGTTCCACGTGCGGTGATACTCATCTAATACTTCGCGCACAGGTCGTGCTACGCGCTCTAACACT
Source organism: Chroogloeocystis siderophila 5.2 s.c.1 (assembly GCF_001904655.1). Classification (NCBI taxonomy): domain Bacteria; kingdom Bacillati; phylum Cyanobacteriota; class Cyanophyceae; order Chroococcidiopsidales; family Chroococcidiopsidaceae; genus Chroogloeocystis; species Chroogloeocystis siderophila. Next base: position 76,231 of record NZ_MRCC01000010.1, read on the forward strand.
GCATAAGTGATACCATTGCGGAGTAATGCCCACCAAGCCGTGTTACGTTGCCAAGGTGTCACAAAAGGCGGAATTCCAGGTTCTTGGTTGAGAATCAGTGCATTGCAGATCGTAATAAAAGGAATATTTAAATACTTTGCTACCGTTGCGCTTTCTGGCGACACTTGATCGACTAGCAGCGCTTCGATACCTGATGATGCGACAATTTCTGGAGCATCACGCAGAATGATTGTGCCACCCTGTTTAATCAGATCGAGGGTGAAAGCGATCGCCTTCAAGCCACTGAGTTGACCAAGTTGTGCAAATTTTTGCGCGAGTACCCCAGGGGGAAACTCTTTTTCCCCAATCGCTTGAAACTCTAACCCTGCGGCTAATGCTTGCGATTCGAGTTCGGGAACTTGAATCAAGGTGACACGATGTTTGCGTCGCACTAACTCCTTACCCAATGCCGTCATCGGATTGAGATGTCCAGGAGAACTGGGGCAAAGAATGCCGAAATGTGTCATATTCTTAGGGGTCGGAGGTCAGGGTTATTAAGAAGCCTTTCGACTAAAGTCGAGGCTACTTTACACGAAGTGTGCCCGCGCACACTTTCGATGTGAGGTTTAAGGGGAAAATATGCTTTACTTGTAGTCTACGCAGGTGGATAGGGTTTGGCTAGCAGGAAATTCATTCGCTAAGCGTTTATTGAGTTACGATTTCAATTTTTGAAACTTCTCTAATGCGGCTACCATTACGGGAGGCCAACGACGTATATTTGCTACCCAGTTGATATCTTGATAGCGTTGATCGAGTCCTATTGCTGATACCCAATTACTTTCAGCTTCGCCTTGTTTACCTTGTTCCCAATACGCCGCAGTTAATGCAGCGCGCATATCGGCAAAGCTAGGATATTTGCGGATAATATTGCGCATATTGCGGATTGCTTCGTCTTTTTTACCAACTTGATACAAGGCTAAGGCATAATTCGCACGCGCAAAGGCAAAATTGGGCGCGATTTCAGTTGATTTACGATAGTCGGCGATCGCCTCTTCCCATCGTCCTAACCCAGCTTCAGCATTACCGCGATTGTTGTACGCCATTGCATCATTCGGATCAATTTCAAGAACGCGATTGTAGTCGGCGATCGCCTCTTCCCATCGTCCTAATCCTTCATACGCCGTTCCGCGATTTAAGTAAGGATCGGGTGCGTTTGGGGCTAATTCTACAGATTTATTGTAGTCGGCTAGCGCTTCATCAAGTTTGTTTTGACTGACTCTTGCGTTTCCTCGGTTACTCCAAGCAGCAGGGTTATCAGGAAACAAGTCAATAATTTGCGTCCAGTAAGTTTCGGCGGTGGCAAAATCTCCGCTATTCGTGGCATTTAAAGCTTGTTGGGCTAAACTGTCGAGTTGTTGAAATTGTTCTGCTGTAATTTGGGGTTGGGATTGCGCTAATACTGGCTCAGTCACCCCAAACAAAAGTATTAAGAAGATTACAATGAGTCGTATCATCTAAAAGTTATCGGTATTGAATAATCGATCTCTGGCGAAAGAACCAATTTAAACTTTGAGTAGGCAAGATGCCTAATCCACAAACGCTAAATTCATTTTAGAAGTCTTATGACAAGCATTTTGTGGATAATTCAATTTAAGCACCAATTACCAATTACCTATTACCACGCTTTATATCAATGCTTATGGTAATAAAGAAAGCTGCTCGTTGGGTGGGTTAAAACCCAAGTGTTGATAAGCCGCTGGACTAGCAACTCGACCGCGAGGTGTTCGCTGAAGATAACCGATTTGCATCAAATACGGTTCATATACTTCCTCAATTGTTTGCGTATCTTCTCCCGTTGCTGCTGCCATTGTTTCAATTCCTACAGGTCCTCCATTAAACTGTTCAATCATCACGGTAAGCATTTGGCGATCTGTCCAATCGAGACCGCAAGGATCGACTTGAAATAAAGTTAAAGCTTCGGCTGCAACACTTTGGTCGATTGATCCCGCAGATTTCACTTCGGCGTAGTCGCGCACGCGTTTGAGTAAGCGATTGGCGATTCTTGGTGTTCCGCGCGATCGCCGTGCAATTTCTAGCGCCCCATCATCGGTAATCGCAGTTTGGAGTAGCTGCGCGGTGCGCAAAACAATTTGACTGAGTTCGTCAGGTTGATAAAATCGCAATCGTTGCACTAATCCAAAGCGATCGCGTAATGGTGATGATAGCGAACCAGCGCGTGTTGTCGCCCCCACTAAAGTAAACCGTTGCAAGGGGATACTGCGCGATTTGGCACTTGCACCTTTACCCGTGGTAATATCAACGCGAAAATCTTCCATCGCCGGATACAAAATTTCTTCTGCCATGCGCGATAGCCGATGAATTTCATCGATAAATAACACGTCGCCTGGCTGCAACCCGACAAGAAGCCCTACAATATCTCGTGGACGTTCTAAGGCTGGCGCACTAGTGATTTTGCAATTGACACCCATTTCTGCGGCTAAAATCAGCGCCATTGTGGTTTTTCCTAACCCAGGGGGACCATACAATAGCAAGTGGTCGAGGGTTTCACCTCTAGCTTTTGCCGCTTTTAGGGCAATATCGAGAACTTCTTTTAAGTCTTTCTGACCAATGTAATCAGCAAATTTTTGGGGGCGAATGCTTTCTTCTTGTTTACCATGCTCATCTACCATCGCTTTTGGTTGTAAAAGTTCCTCGCGCGGGCGTGTGGTTCGAGGATTGCGGCGTTCGGGTTCCGAGTGAGATTGCTTAGAAGAAATTATCGCCATGATTAGAAAATTAAAAATCGGTCATATAAATTAATTGTGCTTTGATCGTTACACTACTAACACAGGAGCAGACAATGCTAGCAAAAAGAATTCTTCCTTGTTTGGATGTCAAAGCAGGGAGAGTCGTTAAAGGAGTGAACTTTGTCAATCTACAAGATGCAGGCGATCCGGTTGAACTTGCCAAAGTTTACAACGAAGCGGGGGCGGATGAACTCGTGTTCCTCGATATTACCGCAACGCATGAAGACCGCGACATTATTATCGATGTGGTGTATCGTACGGCGGAGCAAGTGTTTATGCCTTTGACGGTTGGTGGTGGAATTCAATCCTTAGAACAAATTAAAAGTTTGTTAAGAGCCGGAGCCGATAAGGTCAGTATCAACTCGGCTGCTGTACGACAACCTGACTTGATTGACCGCGCGAGCGATCGCTTTGGCAATCAGTGTATAGTCATTGCTATAGATGCACGACAAAGGCAAGATACAGCTAACCCTGGCTGGGATGTGTATGTTCGGGGCGGACGCGAAAATACTGGCATCGATGCGCTTGCTTGGGCAAAAGAAGTTGCCCAGCGGGGGGCGGGTGAGTTACTTGTAACGAGTATGGATGCGGATGGGACGCAAGCGGGATATGACTTGGAATTAACGCGGGCGATCGCGGAGGCTGTTGAAATTCCTGTTATCGCCTCTGGTGGTGCTGGTAATTGCGAACATATTCATGCAGCGCTGACTCAAGGTAAAGCCGAAGCCGCGTTACTCGCATCACTGTTACATTACGGTCAATTAAGTGTTGGAGAAATTAAAGACTATTTGCGCGATCGCGGTTGCTCTGTCCGTTTAGTAGCTTAACAATTTACTCATATTTCGTTTCCGGCACATTGTAACTTTCCTTGTTAAGATATATGAATAAGAATTAATTTTTTCAAAAATGCTGATACCAATTCTCATATTCGACGTAGCGTTAGTGGCTTGGTCACTGCATTTGATGGAAGAAGCGTTCTATCACAAAGAGTTCTCTTTGATGTTAGCAGGAACTCTAGTCGCGCTTGCCGCAGCGGCGATGTTGGTAGTCTATTTTCTCATGGGTAACTGCATGACGTATCTGTTGAGTGCTTCAGGATAACCGCTAACTTGACAATATCAGCCTTATTCGGTCATAATACGAAACGCTCAAGGGGTTATAGCTCAGTTGGTAGAGCACCTCAATGGCATTGAGGGGGTCAGCGGTTCGAATCCGCTTAGCTCCATTTTTGAACGAACCACATAGGCATAGCCTTCCCCCAAGGTAGGGCGCAAAGAACACAAATGAAAGAGATCGGGAGATTTTCTCGAATTGCTATAGGTATGCGATGTCTAGAATAGATATATCTAGAATACGCCGTTGATGTATCTTTTTTTGGGTTGAGAAATTGATTTAATTTTTTTGGGAACGATGACTAACGTTGGTTTGGCTTGGATGTTTTGAACTTCAAAATGACCTTGTACTCTCAACCAGGAGTTAGGAGTAAACATTGCTGCATCAGTTGTGTAAACAGGTAGTCCAAGCGGTACTGTATCTGCTAAACAGCAACGAATGACGTGTCGCACAAGGATGAATTGTTCAGGCGATTTTGTTTGCTGTACGAATCCTATGAGATCGACGGGTTCGCCAGGAAAAGTTTCTAAAGGATCTTTAACTGAGGAAATTAAACGCCGCCACTGTAAGATATTGCGTTTGTATGGATTTGATTCTTCATGAGCTGATTCAGCATATTGCCAAATATCAATTGCTGGTTTTTCTGTAAGTGCAATTCCTGTCACTCGTTTGGCAAAGTCTTGTAGCAACTGAAGTGATTTGTGCATTGCGGTTACTTTATACGAGTGTCGAGCATTTCGGCTAATTCTTGTTCGGCAAAGGCTTTTGTAACTTCAGAACGTAAATGTTCGATAAACATAGCACGATGACGTTCAAACTCTGCGCTAATCACATCACGCGGACGTGGCATATTAATTTTGACACTTTCTAGTACCCTGCCTGGACGCGCTGTGAGAATTATCACGCGATCTGCTAAAAAAACTGCTTCATCAATGTGGTGCGTGACAAAGATAACTGTTTTGTTTGTCCCTTCCCAAATATCGAGCAAAAACTTTTGCATGTTGTACCGAGTTTGCACATCTAAAGCGGCAAATGGCTCGTCCATAAGAATAATATCGGCTCCCAAACATAATGCACGCGCGATGCAAGCACGTTGTTGCATTCCACCCGAAAGTTGATGCGGGTACTTATTTGCAAAGTTACGTAAACCCACTTCACTCAAAAAGTGTTGCGCGCGTTGATAGCGCTCTTTCTTGTTCATTCCTTTTAAAGTGAGTCCGAAAGCAACGTTATCAATTAACGATAACCAGGGTAACAGAGAAGGTTGTTGGAAAATTAGCGAGCGATCGCTTTGTGGTGCTTTGATTGGTTCGCCATTATGCAGAATCGTGCCACTCGTTGGCTTTTCTAAGCCAGCAATCATTGATAGTAGCGTACTTTTACCACAACCACTTGGTCCAATAATGACAACAAATTCACCCGAATTGACCGAAAAGCTAATGTTATCGAGTGCGAGTAATTCATCTGCTGTTCCCATTCCCCAAGCTTTACTGATGTGCTGACAGACAATTTCACCCATTGGTGTTTCCCTCATCTAGATTTGAGCGCTACTCTTCCACCACAGGACACGCTTTTGTATTTGAGCAAATCCGGTATCTAGCAAATATCCCACAATGCCAATCATTGCCATACCCAAAAACATCAATCGCGCATTGAACATCTGTCGCCCTACCATGACGATCGCTCCTAATCCGGTATTGACTCCTACCATTTCTGCGGCTAATACCGCCATCCACGCACCAAATAAGTTCATTCGCAGAATGACGAACAAATCAGGAATAATCGCCGGAATGATAATGTGACGCATCACTTGACTGCGATTTGCACCGAGTACCCGCGCCGTGTTGATGTAAATTTGCTCGACTTTATTAATGCTATTAATCGTACCCAGCGTCAGAATAAAGAAAATACCGACAAAAACAACAAAAATCGCCGCGCTGTCACCAATGCCAAATGCCAGAATTGCTAAAGGAATCCAAGCAACAGGCGCAATTGGAGCAAGTAAGGTAATGACTGGTAACGTTAGCTTACCGAAGATCTTGAAGTAAGACGCTAAACAACCAAAGATAAGTGCAGCAACAAAGCCAAGTGAAATTCCGATCAGTACGCGTTTGAGTGTGGCGGCGATCGCAGTTAATGCAACAAAATTAGCACCTGTGCGTTCTACTCCGATTCTTGGTGTTAAAAACTGTTGTTGATTGCCAATTTCTGCTAAAAACTGATGCGGTGGTGGCAAAATCAGCGTATTAACTAACCCCATCAACGTTAACAGTTCCCAAATACCAATAAATAATCCAATAGAAAGAATCCACCATCCGGCATTAATAGCAAATTCTTTTAAATTATTTCGCAGTTTAGAACGCGGTTTATTTTGATTAGCTTGTATTGTAAATTGACTATCTGTATCTGAAGTACGTTTTGATTTCAACATAATTCACTATGACTTAATTTAATCCAAAAAAAGGTGATAATTAATTAAAAGTCTCTTCCTCAAGAATTACCCATTACCCAATTACGCTGCTTCTGTTTTCACTCTCACGCGCTGCCACAATTCTGGATTTTCTTGAATAACTTGATCGAGCAAGGAAAAATTCACAAAGTTTTCATCAGGTTTTTGATTGATGTAGTTCAACGCCATCATACTTTCTGCGCGCGAATACATAAAATCGCGTTTGTTCCGAATATCAACACCAGGTGGTTGTGCTTGTGCGGCTTGCAGCAAACTTGCCATATCGGTTTTATAGTATTTATCGATGGTTGCTTGTGCTGCTTCTTCAAAGTTGTTTTCGATTAAATATTGTGCTTCAAAAAAAGTGCGGATGACGTTTTTCACAACTTCTGGTTCGTTTTGAATGAGTTCATTTCGTGCTGCTACTACGCAATCGGGATATCCAGCACCATAAATATCTGTTCCGTCTCCAAGTACGTTACCATTTGTTGATGTTCTGGCTTTAGTTGCGTAAGGTTCAATACTGCTAATTGCATCAACTTGTCCAGCTAAATAAGCGTTGAGAACTTCAGTTGAATCGCCAAAGTAAACCATTTCGACATCGCTGTAGCTCATCCCTTTGCGTTGCAGATAGTCGTATACAATAATGTCTAAAGTATCTGCTTGAAATGTACCGATTCTTCTACCTTTGAGGTCTTGGAAACTTTTAAATTCAGGCTTGGCGACGACGATTAAGCCTTCAATACCACTTCCAGCAACAACTTGAAAAGATGCACCTTGAGTATAAGCTGCGATCGCATTTGTAAAGGGAATGACTGCCATTTCGACTTGCCCTGTGGCTAGCTGGGCGGCAATATCTGCATTAAATGGAGTTAAGGCGGTTGTGCCACTAAAACCATATTGCTCAAATAGCTGCTTTTCTGAGGCGTAGAATAAGGGTAAATTGCAAAGTCCGCTGCCGTGCGAAAATCTGATGGTACGATTGCCTGAAGTGCTTGTTGTTTGATTGTTGGTACAGGAATTGAGGAAAATGGGGGCAAGTGCTGCTGCTATTCCTATTCCTATAAAGCGGCGGCGATTGGGGCGAATGCTTAGCATAGTGTTTTTTTTCTGCTTTATTGAGTAAGGTTTTTTTGAAACGAACCACAGAGTCGAGGAAAGAGTTAGAGAGAAATTTAGTGTGGAGTTTTTGAAGATCGTTTCATTAAATTAAGAACTACAAATAATTTCTCCTCTGCTCCCCTGCTGCCTATTTGTATTAACCTTGAAACAAAGCGGTGTTACTGTCGGGCGTTTTGACAGTAGAAGGGATTGCAATGGCTGTGATCTAGCCAACCATCGTAGAATTGTTTGACATAAGGAAAGACCTCTTGCGCTAGTACACAACGACGTTCTTCGGCTGGGGTTAGTGGAATTTTGAGTGAATTTGCTAATTCTTCTAGTGCTTCGGCTTTATCTACTTTGGTGAATTTGCCTTCTTTGTAAATCACTTCTCCTGCAACTATGACGGTTTCTACTCCTGATGTACGACTGCGGTGGAGTACTGCATCTAAAATTGGGATTGCTTTATCTAGGTACGGATAGGCAATATGTTGCCAGTTCATGATGACGATATCTGCGGCTTTATCTGCTTCTAAAGTGCCGACTTCATGGGCGAATCCTGTTGTTTTTGCACCGTGTTCTGTTGCCATTTGGAAGACTTGCGGTGATGTTGGGACTAATTCTTCCATCCCAGGGACGCGATGTAGTTTTAAGACGAGGCGCATCTCTTGCAACATATCGCGATCGTCGTTGATTCCTGCTTCGTCTAACCCCATACCCACGGTGACGCCGCGTTTGACGTAATGATTTAAGGGGGCAATTCCACTTTGCAATCGCAGGTTAGAACTCGCGTTATGACAAATCATTGTGCCTGATTCTGCAACCAAATCGATATCGTCTTCGGTGAGCCAGACACCGTGTCCTAACGTAAGATGTGGTCCTAGAATTCCTAGATCGTGAAGATGGCGAACGGCAGTTTTATTAGTGCGTTTTTGAGCATAAACTTTTTGGTATGCTGTTTCCAGCAAGTGCATATGCATTCCGACGTCGTACTTTAAAGAGTATGTTTGCAATTTTTCTAAAGCTTCATCAGAACACCAATGCAAGTTAGCTGGCGCAAGCTGAATGCGAATTCTGCCGTTTGCTTGGCGATTCCATTTTTGCCAGAGATGCTCGAAAAAGCCGAGGTAATCTTGTAGTGGTACTTCTTGCACTTTCAGAATCGCTGCAATTTCTGGTGCAATATGCGCCGGTAGCTTTTTGACAAATTCTTCGTTTGCTTCGTAGACAAAGTGATTTTGATCGCGGACTGCAAAGCAATAAGACGATCGCATCCCAATATCGTGATATGCTTGCAACACTTGATCGGCAATTCCAAACCACGTTGAGGCAGGACCAGGACGCCAACCATGAATATGTTGTACAGTGGTGACTCCTGATTCGATCATCTCAAATGCGGCATAGAGTGTATCGAGGTAAAGATCGACGTTTCGCGCTGCAAGCCGACTCGCAAACCACAATTCTAACGGGTAGTCGAGCGAACCGAGTTGAAATGGCGTAAGTCCTACGTGATGATGGCAGTTAATTAACCCAGGTAAGACAACATCTTCGGATGAACCAATGATTTGATTTGGTTGATATTTCTCAATGAGATCTGTGTATTTTCCAACTTCAATAATCTTGCCATTCTGTTGAAAAATAGCGCCGTCTTCAATAATTTCAACATCAGTTCTACTTAGCGCTTTGCAAATTACATATTTGCCACGAATTAATGATGAGTTCATGAGACTTTTGTCAATTCAATTGTTGAAGTAAGCTCAAGATTTTGCTAGTCTTCTTAGAAAGAAATTGAATCAATTTAAATATTGATGATCACAACAAATTGAAGAAGGAAGATATGATTTCTTCTTATGTCATTAATAGCGATCGCTTGCTTTGTAGAATTCATCATAGTAGCTCGACGGGTGGCTTCAATCAGGATTGTTGCGCTAGCGTTCTAAGACGCTTTATCTATAAGCTTTAGCCACGCCAAGCTAAGCTATTTTCTAGCTTAAAATTCTTCTAATCAGAAAACTGTATCAGATAAAACAAGTTATAACTTTGCAACAATATCTAATTATTGGGTAATGGGTAATAGGTAATAGACATGCTTACCAATTACCGATGACCATTTACCAGCCTTTAAGTTACGTTTGTCACCCAGTTTCCTATTAATTGGATAAGTATCTTTACTAAAGCCAATGATGGCGAAAGTTTAATCTCTCTTGTAGTAAATAAGCAAATTGAAGTAACTCGGCTTCTCCTCTGGGTTTGCCGATTAATTGCATACCAATAGGTAAACCTGATGTTGTCCAACCACAGGGAACTGAAATAGCAGGTAAACCTGTTAATGAGATTGTGTAGGTAATTGTCAAGTAATCAATAATATTACGCAATGGAGTGTGATTGATTTCTAGAATCTCTGATTGCGTGTGCAGAAATGGAGGAACACTGGCGCTTACCGTTGCAAGAATATCGTACTTTTTGAAGAAGTTTAAGAAGTTAAGATATAGGCGATCGCGTTCGGCTTCGGCGTTTAAGAGATCAGCAGCAGAAATTCCCTTACCGCGTTCAATATTCCACCGCACACTTTCTGAAAGTAAATCGGCGTACTTTGCATAATGATGCTTTTGTTTGTGTAGTAGTGTCGCAGCCCGCAGCGTCTCAAACGCAAATTGCGCCATTGAACAATCAGGATGTGCAGCATCTACCTGAGGACACAAACTTGTAATTTGTGCGATCGCACGTTGAAAAACAGCTTCAACTTCAGCATCAATTGTGGCAATTCCTAAATTCGCACTGAAGCCAACACGTACACTGTTTGTTAAGCGATCGCATATCTGCGGTGAAAAATCTGGTCTATTCCATTGACTACCTACGGACAATGGATCGCCCCAGTCTTCACCAGCCATTGCTGCCAGCATCAATGCGGCATCTTCTACTGTACGCGCTAAAATTCCATCGGTATCTAAATAATCCCATAGCAACATCTTGCGACGACGCGGTATCCGCCCAGCAGAAGGGCGCAACCCAACAATATTACAAAAGCTTGCTGGAGTTCGCACTGATCCACCCATATCGGTTCCTTGGGCTAGGTAACACATCCCCGTTGCAACTGCGACGGCTGCACCGCCACTCGAACCACCACAAGTGTAATTGGGATTGTAAGGGTTAGTAGTTGGTCCGTAAAGTGAGTTTGTACAATGCGCACCTAATCCAAATTCGGGTGTATTCGTTTTACCGATTAAGATACCGCCACAAGATCGCGATCGCGCGACGCAAAGTTCATCGTGTTGAGGGACATAATCTTGATAAATGACTGAACCAAATGTTGTGCGCACTCCTGCTGTTGGTGTCAAGTCTTTGGCTGTAAAAGGAACACCCTGTAGAATTCTGAGGGTTTGCCCTTGTTCAATCGCTGCATCAGCTTGCTTTGCTTCTACTAAAGCGCGATCGCGACAGGTTGTCATGATTGCTTTAAGACGATCATTGTGTTGTTCAATTTGTTCAAAACACGCAGCCACTGCGTCAACAACGCGGATCTGCCTACTTTGAATTGCACGGGCGAGTTTTGTCGCCGTTAACTGATGAATCATAAAATGAATTAGACTAACTTGTAATTATCAATTTTCTCCTACGGGCAAGGCACTGCCTTGCCCCTCTGCCTGGGACGGGCGAAACTGGATAAACCACACGATAAGAATTTACCACGCCCTTTTTGTGCAATCACTTCGCCGTGCTGATACACGATTTCACCCCGCGATATGGTTATTTCGGGATAACCTTGTAGTGCAATACCTTCGTAAGGTGTGTAATCTACGTTGTGGTGTAGCATCTCGTTTGCGATTGTGACTTGTCGCTGCGTATCCCAAATGACTAAATCTGCATCCGAACCAATTGCGATCGTACCTTTTTGCGGATACAATCCGTAGAGTTTTGCCGGATTCGTTGCGGTGAGGGCGACAAAAGTATTTAAATCAATACGTCCTTGGTTAACACCTTCAGAAAAGAGCAACGGTAATCGGGTTTCAATTCCAGGAATACCATTAGGAACGTATTGAAATGAACCGTGCGTGCCACAAATTTGTTTACCTTGCGGATGGGCATAACGAAATGGTGCGTGATCTGAGGAAATGACTTGAAAGACGCCGTTACACAATCCATCCCAAATCACTTGCTGATTTGCTTTGTCGCGTGGCGGTGGACTGCAAATGCACTTTGCGCCTTCAAATCCAGGTTGATCTAAATCGGCTTCGGTCAAAAATAAGTATTGCGGACAAGTTTCTGCATAGATGCGTAATCCCCGATTTTGCGCCCATTGAATTTGCTCGACGGCTTCTGCGCCAGAAACATGCACAATTAAAATGGGTACATCTACAAGTTCAGCTAAAGCGATCGCCCGATGTGTTGCTTCGCGTTCGACAACCTGGGGACGGGCTGTCGCATGGTATCGTGGAGAGATTTTCCCAAGTTGTGCTAAACGTTGTACCATCCAGGCGATGCAATCGCTATTTTCTGCGTGAACCATGACAAACGCACCTTCTTGTCGCGCTACAGCTAAGACATCAAGTAAAGCGCGATCGCTCAATTTCAGATCGTCATAAGTCATGTAAACTTTGAATGATGTATATCCTTTCGCAATCAGTTTGGGGAGTTCCTCATCTAAAACGTGTGGCGTAGGATCGGTGACAATCAAGTGAAACGCATAATCGATCACTGCTTTGTCGGTGGCGCGTTGGTGATAATCTTCTACCGCTTTTGCAAGAGAGTGTCCTTTCATTTGACACGCAAAGGGAATCACCGTCGTTGTTCCACCACACAATGCTGAGAGTGTGCCAGTGTAAAAATCATCCGCCATTACCGAACCGTCATTCATTGGTTGATCCATGTGACAGTGTGCATCAACACCACCAGGTAAAACGAGTTTATCTGTAGCATCAATTTCTTGCGTTCCCTTGGGAAGTTCCGCTGCAAGTGCGACAATTTGTCCTTGATGGATGCCGATATCACAGTTCATCACATCCGCTGCTGTCGCTATTTTGCCATTACGAATGACTAAATCAAATTCTGTCATATGCCCTACTTACCAACTGAGTGCGAGAATAAACTACCCCATCCCTCAACGCGGCGAGAATCAACACTAGTCATACAAAGTGACTTCCATACGGCGGCTGCAACGGTGTCGTAGATCGGGATACCAAGTTCTTTTTCTAATGCATCAACTAGTGGTGCAGCCCGCAAATTAGTACAAAAAGTCAAAATTGCTTGTGGTTGTTCCGCCGCCACAGTACGAATCATCGACGTTAATTTATCTGCGGTAACTTCCGAAAAATCAAAGTTAACTGATAAATTGAGGTGTTGCTCAGCAATACAATGAAAGCCTGCTTCGGCGAAGTTGACGATAATGCGTTCTTGAACATCGGTAAGGTATGGTGTAACAAGTCCAAACTTTGTGATTTGGCGATCACGCAAAATTTCTAATAGTGCTAGCACCGAAGTTGTTGCCGGAATTCCTGTCACCCCTGTAATCTGCTGACAGAGTTGCACATCAGCCTCAAATCCTAACCAACCTGCGGATGTGCCATTCCAGGCGATCGCATTTACTTTGGCATCGGCTAAAAGTTGCGCAGCCTCAACAAGTGGTGTGGTGTCAAATTGCTGTAATGCTTGCTCTTGCAACGATATTTCTGTCACGCGAAACCGCCCAAAATGTGCCGAAACTTCAGACAAGCTACTCACCATCGCACTCGTTACCGGTTCGAGAACGGTATTTGAGGAAGGAGTTAGCATTCCTAAAAGAACTCGCTTAGCCATGCATGATTCGCAATAAATCTAAAACAGTACAGTGATGCAATGCTCAGTAAGTAAAAAACTAAGTGCGACGGAAATATTTACTCTGAAGTTTTTTGCACAATGTTGCATGAAATTATCAAATCACTGTATACAAGCATGATGATGAGAACTGTATCGCAAAGTACATTTAATTAATTTGTAATTATCTACTCTCCCCGCCAAACGACTTAAAATGTAAAGTCCCCTACAGGTGGGGGATTTAGGGGTGAGAAGCTTTGTATAGAAATTACAAATTATATTGACGTTAAATTAGGAAAAGAATCAAAGACTATTCGCTACAAAGGAGATGTAAGATTGTCTTCTCAATTGCCACAACGTAGTCAACCGCTATACGAACAAACGTATCTAGCCTTACGTTCAGCAATTTTAACGGGAGAAATCGCTGTAAATGAGCGACTCATTGAAAGTCAACTTGCACAACGCTTTCAAGTAAGTAGAACTCCAGTACGCGAAGCAATTCGCCGCCTACAGCAGGAAAATTTATTAGCGTCGGATGGTGATGGGGCATTGTATATTACTAAACTTTCGTTACACGATGCCATCAAACTCTACGATTGCCGAATTGCGCTAGAACAGCTAAGTGTTGTAGGAGCCTGCGAAAACGCCACCGCCGAACAGTTAAAAGGAATTGAGCAAACAGTTATCCAATCCGAACGCTTAGCCCAGCAAGGACAATATCAATTACAAAATAAACTATTAGAATTCAATTTTGACTTTCATCGTTTAATTGCCCAAAGTTCAGATAATCCTTGGTTAGTGCCGCTATTGGATCATCTATCAAATCATACCCGACTACTAAGAACTCAAACATTACAAGCTGAACCTGACATTACCAACATTCATAGAGAACATCGACAAGTGTATGAAGCGATCTCCCGTCGCGATGCACCAGCCGCAGTGGAATACATTACGCATCATCTCAAAGCAAGCCAGCAGCGAATTAGAGAAATATTCGAGCGATCGCTGCCAATATCATCAGCAGAAAAACCGCAACAAGAAGCACTGCAATGCCCTCGGTGTTTGTCTTTTGAGGTAAGCCGTAACGGAAGGCGTATGGGTAAGCAAGGTTATATTTGTAAGCAGTGCGGACGGCAGTTTCTTGCTACTTATGGGTCATCTCGCTACTCAGCAGAAATTCGCGAGAAGTGCATAGTTTTACACAATAACGGCATAGGATTTCGCGAAATTGAGCGCATTACGGGTGTTAATCATAATACGATTATTCGCTGGGTAAAATCTCCTCAAGACAAATAAACATTTAAGGGCTGGTAACTGGTTACTGGTAATTGGTAAGTATATCTATTACTCATTACCCGACAATTGTTGGACGAAGTCCGCTTGGAGCACCACCTTTGCACCGCACTGGCTTTTCTGCCTCAATGATTTCCCAAGAAAAACAACTCCCCAATCTTGGTATATTCCACCGCACCACCTAATCGCGTAATCGGCTTCATGCGGACAGTATCAACTAATCCCATTTCAGGACGATACAAGTCTTCGCGGACATGAAAGCGTAAGATACGACCTAACACCATAACATTTGTCGCTCCTTCTACAGGAACAATCTGCGTGACTTGACACTCCATCGCCACAGCCGCATCAGCAATCCGTAATGGCTGCACATCAGTTGCTGGAATAGTAGTGAGTTGCGCGAATTCAAATTCATTTATGCCATAGGGTAAATCAACTGCGGTTTCAATCATGGCGTTTGCCATTGTCTCATCGACAATATGACAGACAAACTCCTTAACCTCGCGTACATTGCGTAATGTGTCTTTTTCCTTGGGTTCCTTCGTTTGGCGATACGATACCGAAAACATAATTGTGGGTGGAAAACCCGCAACAGCATTGAAAAACGAGTAAGGTGCAAGATTTGGTTTACCATCTTGACTGATTGTGGACACCCAAGCGATCGGACGAGGTGCAACAATACTAGTTAGTAAGTGATAAGGAGCGCGAGGCTTCATTTCTTCAGGCACAAAAGAAAGCATTATGCCTGTACCTCTCGGTTAAACCGCTCAATCCAAGCCGATCGCTGCGTATTAATCGTTTTCCAATCTAAGATACTGACTCTTTGCATAAACTCAGTTAAATTGCTTGCTTGTAGCTGTTCAGCAATTTCAGGTGCTAAGGGTACATTTGAATTTGCCGGAATATAGAAGTAGGGACTACTAGAAAGATATGACTGCACCTCGTCAGAAAGTGCTGTATCGATATACGAAACTGCTAACTCTAAACTCGATCGCGGATTGCTGACAACGTTCATGCTGTAACGCGCCCCAACAAGTCCAGATTCAGGGACTACCCATTCTACTGGTATTCCTCGCGTTTTTAAATATGCAGCATCGTTATGCCACATTGGTGCAATGTCAACTTCTCCTTGTTGAAACAACGTCAACAATGCGCCAGGATTTGCAGCAACACCATTGACATTCGGTAATATTTCTTGCAGCATACTAAACGCAGGTTCAATATTTGATTCACCGCCTCCCCGCGTGCGTGCTAACTCGACCATAAAGCTGGTTCCTAATACACTATTCATACTCACTAAGCCAGCACTACCAGAAAGATTGCTGTTTGATAAAGCTTCCCAAGAAGTCGGTGGAGTTTGAATTCTTTCTGTGTTGTAAGCTAAGACAACTCCTTGCGCGTAAAAAATGGGAGCGAAACCTTCAGTACTCAGAAACGCAGACTCAACATTTTTAGTGTTCTCACTCGAATCTGCTGGAAACTGTTGAATTAAACCTTCGCTTGTAGCAATATTTGTTTGTCCGTCATCTAGCAGTACTACATCAAAAGGTGGATTAGTTTTAGATGCTTGAAGACGTGCGACTTGTTCAAATGCTAATAATGGCACAAGACTTACTTGCGTTCCAGTCGCTTGAGTAAATTCAGGTGCTAATTTTTCCCTAGCCAAGGTTTCGGTTGTACCAGGAAACACTGCGGCAACAAATTGTCCACTACCTTGAGGTGAATCTGTAGCTGTATCAGCAGCACAACTTTTGAGTAGCCAACTTGCACCCGCAAACATAGCAGCGCCAAGAACTGTACGACGTGAAAACTGATGAGCAAACAACTTTGACATAATCTAATTTAAGTAACCTTCAAAAAACGACGTTAACTATCCGCCGCGAAACAGCGAAAAACCCCAAGGTGAAACCTTAAGTGGAAGATGACAATGTTGCTCGACGTCACTAATACCAAAGCGAAACGGAACAACATCTAAAAAAGGAAATTCATTAGGTAAAGCGTAACCAAGTTGACGGTAAAACTCACCAATATGGAAGACAACTTCGTAGTTACCAGGTTCAACATTTTCACCACGAACCACAGAATGATCTAACACGCCTTGGTGCGATAACACATCTGCTGCAATCTTCTCGCCGCCAACTTTGAAAATTTCTACTTCCATTCCGGTGGCGGGTAGTCCCCGCGTGACATCGACAACATGAATTGAAATTCCACCTGCCATAAAAGCGCTTCAAGAAGAATGGTTAAAGAGAAAAAATTGATTTACTGCGAAGTTCGGAGTGAATGGTAAATATCTTTTACTACCAATTACCCATTACCTATTCCCTCTTCTTTTAAGACTTAACCAAGAACTTAGATAAACCTGAGATGCGTTCCATTAATACCATCAGCAATGCTGTTGCCACAATCAAGATTCCTGAAATTGCTGCCGCGCGGACATCTAAATCGTTTTCAATCATTGACCACATCCGAATTGGTAGGACTTCGGTGCGGGCATCTGATAAAAATAAAGAAACCGTGATATTGTCAAACGAAGTCAAAAATGCCATAAATCCACCAGTAATCACCCCTTGTTTAATCAGTGGTAACGTGACATGAAAGAACGTATAAGCAGGACTTGCACCAAGTACCGTTGAAGCTTCCCGCAACGATGTTCCCAGTTGAATCAAACTTGCAAGTGTCGTGCGCACAAGGTAGGGAATACAGATCACAACGTGACTCAATACAAGTGTTACTAAGGAAAGTCTTACTCCAAGTACACTGAAATAAGTCAGAATTCCCAAACCCACAGCGATACCTGGTAAAGCCAACGGCGACATGACTAAAGCATCCATCGCTGCTACCCAGCGGGCACGACTGCCTGCCATTGCTAAAGAAGCACAGACACCAAGTACAATACAAATGAGCGTTGTCCACAATGCCGCTTGAAGACTTGTTACCGCTGCTGACCATAACTCTGGATAATCGAATAAAGCTAGATACCACTGCAACGAGAAACCTGTTGGCGGAAATCGCAGCGTTTGTGCGGAACTAAATGAAGCAATTAAGACAATTACAGTAGGTAGTGACAAGATAATCAGACTAAAAATGGCAATACCCCACATGACCCAACCGAAAGATAAGCGATCTAACTTATCAAGTTGACCTGATGAAGCGCGAACTGTAGTAGTTGACACAATTAACTCCTAGTGAACGTAATCACGGCTTTTTTGACCTAAGTTACTCAGTGCAAAAACAACGATTAAAACCATTGCCAGTAAAATCGCAGAGATCGTTGCAGCAAAGGAACGATTTAAAAGCACAACGCCTTGTTGATAAATCAGCGTTGGCATATACATAATTTGACCGCCACCGATAATAGAGGGAGTTACAAAAGAACTTACGGTAATTGCAAAAACCAGCAAGCAACCAGAAATGATTCCAGGTAATGTCAGAGGAAAAGTAATTTTCCAGAATGTCCGCCAAGCGCCACCACCTAAACTTGCTGATGCTGCGGCGAGTCGCGGATCGATCTGTGATAATGACGCCACAATAGGCAAAACCATAAAAGGCAGTTGAATTTGTGTCATGGCGATCGCCACACCTGGATGGGTAAACAACAGCCTGATCGGTTCTTGTGTTATCCCCAAACCTTGCAATAGCGAATTAACGAGTCCTTGTCTACCTAAAATCACCACCCAGCCAAAAGTCCGGACAACTGAACTTGTTAGCAGTGGTAACAAAATCAAAAAGGTCAAAATTCCTTTCCACTTCGCGGGTGCATTTGCATAAACGTAGGCAACGGGGTAGCCAAATAGCAAACAAGCAAGTGTGACTTGCACTCCCAGCCAAAAAGTGTCGAGTAAAACTTTACGGTTGACGGCATCTTGGAAAAATTGCCCGTACTGTGCCAAAGTAAAGCTAGGTTCACCAGGCGCAGTTTGAAAGCTTGATGCTAGCAAAACAGCCAACGGAGCGACATAAAATAAGTGTAAGAAAATAGCAAGTGGTAGTGCTAACTGCCATTCTCGTGGGGCAAATAACTTAGCGGTCATTTTAAATTTTCACCTCTCGATCAAAACGTTCAATCCAAGCTGAACGATTGGGGTTGATAGCTTGCCAATCGGGAATAAATATTCTGGCATCGACGCGATCGCGCGCATTTTCGCTTAGTAATTGTGCTAGTTCTACAGGAATCGTCGCGTCTTGGTGCGTGGGTAGAAAGTTGTAAGGTGGCTGCGCCATCGCATTTTGGACTTCTAACGAAAGTGCCGTATCTACATAAGCAGTTGCCAGTTTAGTCGCTTGTGAATTTCTCACAACCTGTAATGAGGAACTCGATGACGCAAGTTCTTCAGTCGGAGCAACCCACTCAACGACAGCTCCTCTACCACGAATTCCACTAACGTAGTCGAACCAATGCGGCGCAATATCAATTTCACCCTGTTGTAATAGGGTTGCTAAACTTCCAGGATTGGGTGCAACTGCAGCAAGATTGGGGCGTAGTTGTGTTAATTTTGCGAATGCACCTTCTACGTCATTTTCACTACCTCCTTCTAACCGCGCTAGTTCGACAAAAAACGTCGTTCCCAACCCACTTTCTAATGAAGGAATCCCGACACGATCGCGATACTCCGAACTCCAAAGATCTAAGAGCGATCGCGGTGGATTAGAAATTCGTTCTGGATTGTAGGCAATTCCCAAAACCTGCGAAGCTACCATTGGGGCTAATGCTTGATTGTGATACTGCGGCAGAATATTGGCATGATTTTGACTCGCATCTGGTGGAAATTCTTGCAGCACACCTTCGGCTTGTGCTGTAAACATCGGTCCTTCCGGAATCAAAATGACATCATACGGAGGTTGCTGTCGTGCTGCTAATACTTTGGCAACAGCTTCTAAACCTGGTTCAGAAATCACACGCACATTAGCGTTATGAGTTTGTGTAAATGAACTCGCAAGTTCCCGACGATGCCCTTCTTCCCAAGAACCACCATAAGTTGTCACAATTAATTCTTGGGTACTTGATACCGATGATGCGTTTTGACATCCTTTTAACAACAAACTAGAACCAACAAAAAGTCCAGCACCAAGCACAGCACGGCGAGTCATTTTAGTGGTAAGTATGTGAGACATAGTGTTTTCAGTAGATGGCAACAGCTACACAGAGAAAGAAGCAGGGAAGATTAGATCATTGAATTTTTAATTATTTTTGTTGATATGCTATAGACGAGCTTTACTTTTATTGGTTTATACAACCTTGATGTCATAAGTCCACGCAGGTAGACTGAGTTTTTCAGCCGTGACTTTAGTCACTAGGCTATCTTCACGTCAAACTTGTACCTCGCGATCAAATCGCTCAATCCAAGCCGTACGCTGTTTATTAATAGCGTTCCAATCAAGAAGTACCAATTTATCTAAAACCTCTTCTGAGTTATTACCCAGCTTTTCTGCCAACACACCCGATAACACAACATTACGATTAGAAGGTAAAAAGTAATAAGGCTCCGATGCCATTGCACTTTGCACATCAGCACTCAGCGCAGTATCAATAAAAGTAGCTGCCAATTCTGGATCGACAGTTGTATTTCTAACAATCTGTTGCGCCGGACGTAAAGCAATTCCGCCTTCTTGAGGCATTACCCAATCAATATTCACGCCACGCGATCGCAAAGCAACAACATTATTGAGATCGTGTGGTGCTAAATCAATTTCCTCTTGTTGAAAGAGTGTCGCTAAAGCTCCTGCATTTGCCGCAATTCCTGTTAAATTTGGTTTTAAGTCTTGTAGTGCGCTAAACGCTGGCTCAATATTTGTCTCATCTCCCCCATGCATCTTCGCAATTTGCACCATCAAAGAAGTTCCTTGAGTCGTCTGCATTCCTTGCATAGATACTCGATTGCGATACTTGGAATCCCACAGATCATCCCAAGAATTCGGCGGAGTTGCTACTGTTTTGGGATTATAAGCAATACCCATAACTTGAACGCCTGTCGTTGGTGCCCAGCCATCAGGATGTTGCAACTCAGGTAAGACATCAGCGTAATTTTGAATTAAATTAACGTCAGGCTTGACAAATAACTTTTCTTGTGGAGCAGCGTTGAATGGACCTTCATCAAGTAAAACAATATCAAACGGAGGATTATTCGGTGAGGCGTTTAGTTGAGCAACTTGCTCTAGTGACACCATTGTTACTAAGCTTACTTCTCCCCCGTGAACTTTAGTAAAAGCTGGAATCAGAACATTGCGATAAAACTGTTCCCAACTACCAGCAAAGCAGGTGGCAACAATCCTTCCACCACCATTACCTCCACTCGTCGCAGTTGTTCCACCACAAGCTTTGAGAACGAGACTTGTCCCTGCAAATAAACTTGCTCCCAAAAAAGCACGTCGAGAAAGAGAATTTAATCTCCGGTGGGACATGATCACATGATTTCCCATAAATCACAACAAAATTAAGTTAGGCTTGGACAGTTTGATCAAATTGCTCAATCCATGCTGTGCGGTGCTTGTTAATTGTTCCCCAGTCCAGAAACTCAAGCTTTGTCAAGATTTCTTCGAGATTGTTACCGAGTTTCTGAGCGATCGCTTCTGGAATCGGAACATTACGATTAGTCGGCAAAACATAATTTGTCTGGGTCATTTGCGTTTGAACATCAGTACTGATCGCAGCATCAACATAAGCAGTTGCTAGTTCCACACTTGCTGTGGGATTTTGTACAATCGTCATAATTGGTGTCAGTGCAAATCCTCCTTCTTGAGGCATTACCCAATCAATATCAACTCCTTTTGATTGCAGCAATTTGACACTATTTAAGTCATGTGGTGCAAGATCTACCTCGCCTTGCTGAAATAAAGTAATAAGTGCGCCTGCATTTGCAACAACACCTGTCAAATTTGGTGTGAGTTCTGCTAAAGCCGCAAACGCTGGTTCTAGATTCTCACTACTACCACCGTGAATTTTGGCAATTTTCTGCATAAAACCAATCGTGTGATTATTCCGCATTGCCATGAGTGCTACGCGACCTTTGTATTGCGAACTCCACAAATCTTGCCAAGAAGATGGCGGTGTTTTGACAGTTTGGGGATTATATGCAATACCTACTGCTTGTACTCCAATTAAAGCACCCCAAGCATCTTGAGTTTGAAATTGTGGAGCAAGTTCGTTGTAGTTTTGCAGTTGTGCGATCGGCAATTTCTGAAAAAGTTTTTCTTTCGGAACACCTTCAAATACACCAGAATCTAGCGATAGGACATCAAAGGGTGGATTATTAGGAGATGCTTGTAATTTAGCAACTTGATCTGCTGAAACTAATGGAACTAGCGCGGCTTCAGCATTGGTATCCGCAGCAAACTTAGGTACAAGAACAGTACGATTAAATTGCTCCCACGAACCTGGTAGAGTTGTGGCAATTAATTTTCCGCCAGTAGTAGCCGGATTAGTTGTTGCGTTGTTAGCACACGCCTTTAGAAGTAAACTTGCGCCTGCAAACAAACTTGTTCCTAGCATAACTCGACGACTCATGACGAGCATTCGGCGGTTTGACATAGTGTTTTTTTATACCGTTACTTCGCGGTTAAAGCGCTCAATCCATTGCGATCGCTAAATCACTGCTTCCTTGCGATTGAGAGTTACAAGAACCTAACCCTGTCATTGCTACACCTGCCATAAAACTTGTGCTCAGAAATGTGCGGCGCTTCATGAGATGGTTCATGTTCATATATGCATTGTCAGACAGGATGATGCTTAACTCATTGCGGGAAACAACGCACAAGCTTGTGGTGATACAAGTTCTAGGTAAATTTGCTGTCCTTGTTGCAGAGGACGAGTTCCAGGAAGGCGTGGTTGTGTTACCTTAACTTTCGTATTAGGTGCAATTTGCACTTCGTATGTCATGACAGCACCCAACGGTAAACACATTTCTACGATAGTCGGTAAGCAATGCGTGCCAGGTTGCGTTTGAATCCGCAAATTTTCAGGTCTGACTGCTAACAAAACATCGTTGTGTGACTGTACTCTTTCCTGATTTGCAACTCGGAGTTTTCCGCCTCCAGGTACTTCTACAAGGCAATCTGAAGTATCGCGTTCAACGAGCTTACCAGGTAAAAGGTTGCAAGTACCAACAAACGTACTCACAAAAAGTGTTGCAGGTTTATCGTAAATTTGGCTGGGAGGATCAAATTGATGAATTGTTCCCTGGGACATGACCGCAATGCGATCTGACATACTCATTGCTTCTTCTTGGTCGTGAGTGACCAAAATCGCAGTAATATCTTGCTCTTTCAACAAGCGGCGAATTTCAATTTGCATATCAAGCCGCAGATTTTTATCTAGCGCACTGAAAGGCTCATCCAAGAGCATGAGCTTCGGTTCTACTGCTAACGCACGCGCGATTGCAACTCGCTGTTGTTGTCCGCCGGATAATTCACTCGGATAACGCTTGGCAAGATGACTTAGTTGCACAAGCTCGAGCATCTCGCCAACTTTATTAGCAACTCTACCACGCGGCACTCGGTTAGCACGCAATCCATACGCCACGTTGTCCCAAACCGTCATGTGGGGAAACAAGGCGTAGTTTTGAAAGACAATTCCTACACCCCGCTGCTTGGGTGAAAGTGCGCCTACCGATTGACCATCGATCAGAATTCTGCCAGAAGTTGGTTTGAGAAAGCCAGAGATAATTCGTAGCAACGTTGTTTTACCGCAACCGCTCGGACCAAGCAGCGAGACAAATTCACCTGGTTGAATATTCAGATGAATATCTTGCAGCGCCACCATGTCGCCAAAACGATGCACGATCTCCTCAAGCGCTAAGCTATGACCAGAGTAATCTTCGCTAGCTCGAACTGGAACAAGGCTGCTCACTAACTCAATATGCTTCACCGATTCCATGTGTTTGTACTTAAGTAGGGTTTATATCAGCGTCGCAATATAATTTGCAATAATTCGACATCTTACTTTGTGCTGATTTTGTGGTCGTTCAAAAGAGATATTAAACTAATGATTGACTAGGATACTGTATACAAAAAAGCATGATGTATCACAAATAACAAAATTTTCAGCGTTATTGGGCGATAAACAAATTGCGGGCAGCGTACAGCAATAACGAAGTATGAATATCAACGTTGCGATCGCAAATTGACTCTGGACAAATCAGAAAATCATGATTGCCATATGTCGTTATTTTTACTAACTTTCCTGCTGCCAAGCTGTATCTTCATGCTTACTTTGAATCACTCAGAAAACGACTTATGTCTGATTTAATACGGATGTCGCGTCGCGCTCTTTTGGGGGCTGGACTTTTTGCAGGAACAAGCTTACTGCTCAAAGGTTGTGGTGGGAATGAAGCATCGCAAGGCAATGGTGGTAGACTTGTTGCAGCAACCTTTACAGGAAGTTGGGAAGAAGCACATCGGACAATTTTAGTGCCTTACTTTGCCGAAAAAACTGGAACTACGACGAACTTAGTACCGCAATTAGCAATTGACCAAGTTGCACAACTCACAGCATCAGCTAATAGCCCTCCTTATGATGTGGCACTTTTAGATGAAGGACCGTTTCGCAATGCTCCAGTTGAGGAAATTTTACAACCTTTTCCTGTTGACCTGAGTGAAAACTTTCAAGATCTGTTACCACAGTATCAAACAAAAGCGGATCAATGGGGACCTACTATAGCTGTTCAAGCAATTGGTATTGGTTATAATACTGAACGCATTTCCACACCACCGACATCATGGGAAGATTTATGGAAGCCAGAATATGCAGGTCGTCTTGGGCTTGTGAGCATGCAAAGTACCGTAGGAACTGCTTTTATGGTGCAACTTGCGCGGATGCGCGGCGGTGGTGAAAACAATATTGAACCTGCTTTTGAGGCAATTCGTGAAATACTACCAAACGTTGCTGCGGTTGCTTCTAATCCTGGTGCGCTTTCGGTTTTGTTTCAGCAAGGAGAGATTGATATCGCTCCGCATTATTTGAATAATATGGCTCCTCTCACAGCCGCAGGAACGGAAGTAGATTGGGTTGTTCCGCAAGAGGGTGCACTATTAATTAGCCCGTCAATGCACATTGTCAGAAATCCTAGAGAGCGCGAACTCGCTACTGCGTATATCGATGCAGCAATTAGCCCTGAAGTGCAAACGCAAATGGCTTCAGCACCTTACTATTTTGTCCCAACGAATAGCAAAGCTCAAATTTCTGGTTTCATTGCCGAAAGACTAGGTAATACAACCGAGGCGGTTGTTGATAAACTTATTCCTCTCGATTGGCAAACAATTAGTAAAAACTTGCCAACGTGGATTGAACGCTTCAATCGTGAAGTTGTGGTTTAACGAATGAGTATTTCGGCAATAACAGATAAGTTGATCGTTAAAAATGCTTTGGTATTAGCATCAGGAGATGCATCACCGCAACTGCATACAGATATTTTGATTGATAAGGGGACAATTGTCGCAGTTGCTGCGAATTTAGCGATTCCTCCAGGCTGTAGTGTCATTGATGCAACGGGGTTGTTAATAACTCCTGGCTTGATTAATGGACACTTTCATTCGCACGAGCATTTTCATAAAGGACGATTTGATAATTTGCCGCTGGAGTTGTGGATGCACTTTGTGCGCCCGCCAGTTGCACCGCCTGCTCTAACGCCAGAGCAAGTTTATCTACGCACGATGATTGGAGCGATCGAAGCGATTCGCACAGGAACAACGTTTGTTGTCGATGATGTCAATCATGCTCCTCATTATTCTATGGAGTGTATTGATGCGGTTTTTCAAGCTTATGAAGATATTGGGTTACGCGCGTTAGTGAGCGTTAGTTTATGCGATCTTCCTTTTTACCGCGCTGTCCCTTTCTTTGATGAAGAAATGCCAGAACATCTGCGCGAACAGCTTGATAGCCAAGCTTTACCCAATCGCGATCGCCTCTTAACTATTGCGCAACATCTCGCACAAACGCGCCACCCAAATCAACATCGTGTCGGATATATCGTTGCACCTTCAGCACCGCAGCGTTGTAGTAAATCTTTCCTAGTTGAGCTTGAGAAACTCGCAAAAATATACAATCTACCTGTAATGCTGCATTTACTCGAAACACGTCTACAAGCGGTTACGGGTCAATTATTTTACCAGCGTTCGATGACCGAGTATTTAGCCGATTTGGGTTTTTTAAGCGATCGCGTTGCTTTGCAACATTGTGTTTGGCTGACACCGCATGATGTAGAACTTATTGCTGAATCGGGAGCGAGTGTCATTTACAATCCACTATCTAACCTCAAACTTGGTAGCGGTAGAATGGCGGTGCGGGCGATTCAAGCCGCAGGAGTCAACATTGCGCTTGCGAGTGATGGTTGTGGATCGCGAGATAGTCTGAATATGCTCTCTGTCGTACAGGCGGCGGCGATGCTCAACAAGTCACCGACAACCGCTCCAGAACACTGGATTTCTGCCGAAGAAGCCTTTGAGTTTGCAACAATAGGTGGGGCTAAAGCCTTTGGCGTTGCGCAACTCGGAAAAATTGCCCCTGGCTATAAAGCTGATTTTGTCGGCTACCGACTCGATGCACTATCTTTTGTACCGTTGAATCATCCATTACGGCAACTCGTGTATGCAGAAACGGGTGCTGCTGTTGATTTAGTCGTCGTTGATGGCATTGCTGTTATGCGCAACGGTAAGCTAACTCAAGTTAACGAGCAAGCCTTGATTGAAGCAATCTGCAAAGTACATCATCAGATTTTACCCGCGATCCAAGCATCTGAAGCAACGGTTCAAAATTTTTTACCGTACTACCGTCGAATTTATAATCGCTGCTTATCCCAAACCGTCGATCCAGCAATCCTTACTCCTGATAATCAACCCTCGCCTATCGACATGAATCGTACTGAATAAGTCTTGTTATGTTCCTTGGACTGCGATTCTATGAATTCGAGGAGGTTGAAGTTGTAGAGGCACCGATCGCACCCATTATCCCTGCACTGACTGCGGTTTGTACGCTGATAACAGTATCAAAAACTGCCTTACCTATTTGTTCGCCTTTGGCGATCGCATCAATTCGCCGCCGCGCTTCGCGTCGTTCTTCTGGTACAAATAGATGGTGCGTCAAGTTGCAAGCTTTAATCAAGCTAATGAGCACTGTCGTTCGAGCTTCAAGTTGCGCATCGTGCAAAACCACCATCCGCAAGCGATTGATGATAGTTTGTTTGGCGATCGCATCGGCGATTGGGTATCGCTGAACCGGAAAGACACCTAAGATCCGCTGTTTGTGCTGCTTGAGTATGCCTAATTCTACTAAATTGCTCAATCTTGCAAAACTAACTCCATCAGCACTGCACTCATTAAACCGTAAGGAAGAGATGCAGCGGCAATTGATTCAGCCATCTAGAGATCAGAGTTAAAAGTTATGATTTTGAACATTTCAGCATTATTTTGATTTGTGGGTGAGGCAAACTCTTAAGTTGTTTTGAGTAGCAAGCGCACCTCCAGGGAAGCACCTAGAGAATCTCAATTTTACCTGAAAATATTCTGAATAATTACACAACTCATTGCATAATTCTTCCTTGTTAGACCGATATATGTATAGACGTTATAATTGCCTTGCTTCTCTAAACTCTATACTGAACTCAATATGTACAACCAAAGCCCTGGCGTTACGCTAGGGCTTTATAATTTTGCTAGTTTTCAGATAAAGTGACAACAACCGCTTTCACAGGTAACGTCCTTGATTCTCTGGCACTCGCTGACTCATAATCACCTGTTAAGAAAGCGATCGCGATTGTTAATAATAAGCTAATTCCAAAACACCAAGCAATTGTACTTTTAATCTGAACAGCTTTGGCTACACTATTGAGATTATTATCAATCATCCAGAGTGGCGGCGAACTTTCATTTTTTATATCCCAAACTTTCCAGCAGCGCTTTTATCAAAATACATTTTGTTTTCCAATAGCTTTGTAGTTCTTAGTACACTGTGTCAGCAAACAAAAATGACAACTCGTATTACGTGTCTGGAAAAATGAGAGATGATTACCAAAAGTAAATGCTATTTTATTAAGTAATGTAGACATAACAAGCTGCTTAACAAATGTCTACCTGAACTGTTAGTCAACCTCTAGTTATTTTTCTTTCGATTACCAATCTTGTATGGATGTTAATGAATAAAGGATGATAGATCGGGAGCATGTCACTTTTTCTACAAGCAATTATGCTGAGCGGCTGGGCAATGGTGAGCCAATTAACCCATTCAGATAAGCACAACGATGAGCTAAAGTCCAATCAATCAATTGAGCATTATTTTGAAAGTTAGCGAGCATTCCTTGGTCTGTGGCAATCGCTTTGTCATCTTTCCATTCGCATTCCTCGCTTTGTCTGGGGAGTAGATTGCTTTGATTTTCGCCGATATAGCCTAACTTTTCCAGTCCTCCTGTCCTCCTTAAGCATTTCTACTTAGTGCAAAGGTGACATGCTCCCTTCTGTCTTTTACCTATGACTATCTATTACTTAACAATGAGTAGCAACGTAGAAGAAATAGCTAATCATTATGGCTCTATTTGACTGAAGCATTTGTTTGTAATGCTTTGTGAAAAGTTTCCATTTGAGCGATGATTTGCTGTAATTGCTCTTGCAGTTCCTCGACTGGCGATGGTTCAGGTGCAGGCGCTAACTCGGAAACTTGTGAATTATGCTGCTTTTGAGTAAAAGTTGCTTGCGTGTATGCTAGATATGTTTGTGCTAGAGCAAACTGTGCAGTAGCTGATTGAACTGTTGAACTAGGCGCTTCTTTTGGCTCTTCTGTAATGACAATGAACGGTTTGATAGCTTCTACTGGCTGCGATGAATGCTGTGGTGAAGTTGTTGTATTTTCTGAAGCAGAATTGGATATTTCACCATCTAAGAATGAATTTAATCCGAAATTTGCTAAGCGATATTCAGAAAGTTTGAGTTCTTTTAATAATTCTTCTTTTTCTTGTAAATGTTGTTGCAATCCAGATAACTGCTGCTCTACTTGCGCTGATTTACGGGAAGATTGTTGCCAGCCTGCAACTGCAACACTTGCAAGTCCTGTTCCTAAACTTAATAAGCTTGATAAGCCAAGATAAGGAGTAGCAATATCTCTAAGTTGACCGTGAAAAACAGGTTCTTCTTGTAACTGAATTTCTACAGGTTTAGAACCTAGTAAAGCTAAAGGTAAAGTTAGTGTAGCAAAAACTCCAGCAGAAAGAAGTACAGGAGGCAAAACAAATTTTTTGAAGATAGATGCAGTCATATTTAATAATTGTAAGTGATGTTGTTAGGAAATAAGAAAAGGAAAGAATGTTTTGAAAACTAAAGTAAATACTAGGCTTTAATTTAATGATTATTATTTGTCAATATTTAGTAATAGAATACTAATGAAACTCATTTTTATTTGTGCTGTTTAATCGGCTCGTTGTTTTCTACACCAAGTTTAACTTTGGTAGCGCAATTGTCTGTATAGAAAAAGTAAAGTTACGTGGAATTACTTAAATCTATTGTAAGGATTTTTAGTGAAGTAAGTCAACGACTGTTGTACTAAATCGTTGCAATTACTTATGCTGCAATGATTTGGAGTGAGGTAGAAAGATAATAGTGTGCGATCGCGCTCTAAGCGATAGAGGCACTTTTTGATACTCAAGCCTATCATATTCAATAGAAAGCCTGACGCATAAGTTGGCGGCTCATAAACTTCATTTAAATACGTGCAATAACTGTTGCAAAGGCTCTTTTAGATACTTTTGTCACAACTACTCCAAGGATATTCCTGACTTCAAAGAGAATATTGCACTTCATGCTGAACGGAACTGTAACTAATTTGCTGCATATATATAAGTATGACTAAACCTTTTTTAGTTCATTTGACTCGTTTACTAAGTTTACTAGTATTTATACTGAATAAATTAGTTCAATTTTTACTCTCAAGTGCTTATTTGTTTAACGGAAGTCATCGCTGGCACTTTCTGTGGGGGGAGAAGTATGACCAACGCCGTAGCAAGATAACATTTGCACAGTTGCTATGTTTATTCGTTTTAACGACAACTGTATTGATAATTCCTGCGCTATGGCAAGAAACAAGAGCAATAACGCGCGCAGATACAACAATACAGCTTCCTTTGTCTACTCAAGGCTCAAAAATTATTGATACCAAAGGCAATCAAGTGTTACTCAGGGGTGTAAATTGGTTTGGAATAGAAACCGAGTTACATATACCGCACGGTTTATGGCTACGTGATTATCAGGAAATGCTAGCTCAAATCAAGCATCTAGGATATAACACGATTCGCTTACCTTACTCCGTACAATCACTGAGGAGCACAACTACCAGTGGAATCGACTACAAAAGAGGTGCTAATCAAGAACTTGAAGGGAAAACACCCCTAGAAGTCATGGACTGCATCATTCAAGAAGCACAGCGTCAAGGCTTGTTTATTTTATTAGACAGTCATCGGTTGAATGATCGGCAAATTCCTGAATTATGGTACGGTGATGGATTTACGGAGCAAGACTGGATTGATACATGGAAAATGCTAGCGGTTCGTTATCAAAATCAAGCTAATGTCATTGGTGCCGATTTAAAAAATGAACCTCACGGTCGTGCAAGTTGGGGAACTAACGATTTAGCAACTGATTGGCGACTTGCTGCGGAACGTGCAGGTAATGCGATTCTTGCGATCAATCCTAACTGGTTAATTGTAGTCGAAGGTGTCGAGAACAATGTTCCAGGACAACGATTATCAGGACATTGGCAAGGAGGTAATCTTGAAGGTGTGCGACGTTATCCCGTGCGGTTGTCGCGTCCTAGTCAATTAGTCTATTCTCCGCATGAATACGGTCCTGGAGTTTACAATCAGCCTTGGTTTAGGGAGCAAACTTTTCCTAATAATCTCTACCATCGTTGGGAAACTGGGTTTAATTACATTGCTACGCAAAATATCGCTCCAATTTTAGTTGGGGAGTTTGGCGGTCGTTATGTCGATAATTTATCTAAAGAAGGTATTTGGCAGCAGCAATTTGTGAAGTACATTCACAAAAATCATCTCAGCTTTACCTATTGGAGTTGGAATCCTAATAGTGAAGACACAGGCGGGATTCTGCAAGATGATTGGCAAAGTATTAATGTACCTAAACAAAATTTGTTAAGTCGGTTATTAGATAATATTCCTTTTGCTCCAGCCACAGCAAGCGACGCGATCGCATCCAAAAATCCGATTCAAAGTCCTTCTCGCAAGCTCAAAGTGACAACTCAATTACAATCTGATTGGCAAACAGGGTTTTGTGTGAGTTTACAAGTCGCTAATCAAAGCAGTACTTTGATAAACGATTGGCAAGTTAGTTTCCAAATGCGCGACGCAACGATTAACAATATTTGGAACGCGACATTCAAAAAGCAGCACCATAAGCGATCGCACTACATACTCTCTCCAGAAGATTGGGCAAAAAATATTGCACCAAATCAAGTGAGAGGTTTTGGTTTTTGTGCAACTAAGCAAGGTGCAAACTATCACCCGCAACAGGTATCTGTTTCTAGCCTATAAGCTTTATTTCCTTCATCAAGAAACCCTCTAAACCAAAATAGGATTAGAGGGTCTTTTTATCTCAGTTTGAAATTAGCTGATGAGAAGTTGTTATTGCTTAGATATCGTCATCATCATCTTCTTCGTAATCATCCTCGTCTTCATCCTCTTCTACTTCAAAGTCCTCAATTTCATCACTAATCATCAAGTCCTCATCATCATCTTGAATAAAGGAATTACGGTCAAAGCTAAAACTATCTCCCAAACCGCCGTCTAGATTGTAAGCGCGAGCCGTACGGTCATCAAGCACAACATCGAGCGAATCTTCGCCATCGTCAAAGACACTTCCTGAATCAAGCGAGAGATCTTCACTCATCGGACTTGTTAATTCCTCGTAGGCATTAAAGCCTGTTCCCGCAGGAATCAGTCGTCCAATAATCACGTTTTCTTTCAAACCGCGCAACCAGTCTGATTTTCCTTCAATTGCGGCTTCAGTGAGGACTCGCGTCGTTTCTTGGAAGGACGCGGCTGAAATAAAGCTGTCGGTATTGAGCGATGCCTTAGTAATACCGAGGAGCATTGGCGTATATTGCGCTTTAGCACCTCCGGTAATACTCATTGCTTCATTAACTTGCTCAATTTGCCGCAGTTCAACCAACTCACCAGGAAGCATCGTGGTATCACCACCATCATCAACACGGACTTTGGAGGTCATTTGTCGCACGATGACTTCGATATGCTTATCAGCAATATCAATTCCTTGCGATTGGTAGACGGTCTGTACTTCGTTCACTAAGAAGGTTTGCACTTGCTGCAATGCTTCTAAAGCATCTGCATACGCGCCTTGCTGTGTGCCATACTCGAAGAAAATTTCGAGAATCTCGTGCGGATTTGCAGGTCCTTCGGTGAGAGGCATTCCGACTTCTACCCTTGCGCCATCAGGTACAACAGCATTCTGCCCAGGTCCAATCGGATATTCGGTAACAGCGCCAGAATCTTCGACAACTCGAATTGCGACTGTTTCATCCTCCAACCTGCCAACTTCAACTGTTCCAGGTCTACGAGCAAGAACGCAAGCTTCTTTAGGCTTACGAGCTTCTAGGAGTTCTTCAATTCTCGGTAAACCTTGAATGATATCTCCAGTCTTAGCCCGCTCAAATACGAGTAGTACTAAGTTATCACCACGTTGAACTAAACCGCCATCCTCAACTTGTAGTACAGCGCCTGGTGAAACGCGATACGGACGCGCAATGCGCAAAACGACTTCGTAATTGTTACTAGCTAAAGCAGTATCGGCAGCACCTTGACTTGCCGTCATCGGGCTTTTAACTTCCAGTACTTGACCGGACTCTTGCAGAACGATTCCTGGAGCGATTTCGCGACCAGCAATGAGTAAGTCACCGACTTTGACGTGAGGTTTCTCTTTCGTTGTTACCGTAAATTGATCCGTAGATCGAACAACCAAGATCCGCCGAATTGCTTCTGCGCCCTCGCGGATACCGCGAATTTCTCCTGCTTCTTTACACTGAATCTCAGTACGGGCGACAACAGCACCAGGCTCGATTGTTTGTCCATCTTCGACGAGGAGCCTCGTTTGAGTACTACCTTGAGTCGCATCCGCCGCAATATCGCGCCGAATCACTAAGGATTCAAGAATCACTAGCTGCAAGCGTTGAACGTTAGGATCTTCCTCATCGGGAACTAACTCGATGTCAGCCAGCATGGGCGAACCTGTGTGTTCAGGTGATTGCATTTGCTCAATTTCTAATACCAATTGAGTTCGTAGCAGTTCTACTCCTTCGACCGATCTGACTCGCTCTGAGTCTTTGTAGGGAACGCGTTGCACGGCTCGCAGTGTAATCGATCGACCCGCGCCTGCACTCGATTGCGTGCTTGGCACTGAGGGTTCATCAGGTACCGCAAATTCAGTGACTGGGCGTAGTAATAACGCCGGTCCCTCTGGTGATTCGACATACTCGATGTAACGCAAATCAGAGAGTGTGTGACCTGGTAAAATCTCCTCACCTGGTTGACCAAACGTGCCATCGCGGTTCATCACTGCTTCAGGATCGTCTACCATCAGCAGTTCGCCAGGTTTGATAACTAGCTCGCGGAGGATATCGTTTTTCTGAGTGACTTCGACTACACCACTGTTTTGGCAGAAGATATCCTTAACGACTTCTGTGCCAGCTTCAACGTATTGAGCATCTTCCACCATCAAGAGCGAGATATCTTTGTTGACTTCGTGAGTTTCTTCAGGAATCCACAAGATTGTTCCGCCTTGAACAATTTCGTAGCCTTGCTTAGCTTTACCTTTTTTCGCGAGTTCAATGCCAGAATACTTAATCAAACCACCAGTCGTGGTGCGATATGCGTCAGAAATTAGTTCTGCAACGACTTGATTATTTTGCACTTTTGTGCCTGGAGTCGCGAGCAGCGAGAACATTTGGTTATTGTTGGTTTCGATCAGATATTGATCGCGACCTTGACTGTGTTCTACACGGACTTTAGCAGTATCTAGCACAACAGAGGCAGTGATAATTTCGATTTCTCGTCCACCTTTGCCGTTGTTGACACTGGTTGTAGGTATGCGAACAGTACCACCATAGACTGTATTTAGCCGTGTTTCTGCCAGGACGCTGTTTGCTTCTACCTGAGTACCATTAACAACCGATGGCTCGGCGCCTGGAGGTAAGTTATACACTTCTCCCGATAAAATCCAGATCAAGCCACCGCGTGCAGCGGTAGTTGTTGTATTACCTTGGCGGTCGGTTTTTTCTTCAGGTACGACGTCAGCAAACTTAACTTCACCTGCTAAGTCTGAAGCAACGTCTTTGGTCGCTTTTTCAGTATGTGCGCGGGTGTTACGACCACCGATCGCAACTTCGGCTAAAAGTTCGCCAACTTTTACTTTTTGACCGTCGGTGATATATAGCGTCGAGCCTTGTGTTACTGGAATTGTGACTTTCTCGCCGGAAGTTGCCTCAACCGTTAATGAACCATTGGCTTCGACAATCAATGCGTCTTCACCATGACGCGTACGGAAAGGTCGAGTCCGCAAGCGGCTAGGAATGCGTAATGTTCCTTCAACTTCACTGCGTACTTGGCGGGCGACTTCACCCGTGAACACGCCTCCTGTGTGAAACGTCCGCATCGTTAACTGCGTTCCAGGTTCGCCAATACTTTGCGCCGCAATGATTCCTACAGCTTCGCCAAGATCGACCATTTCGGCATGAGCTAAACTCCAACCATAACAATGTTGACATACGGATCGCGCCGCTTCACACGTGAGAGGCGATCGCACGATGACTTCTTCAACGCCTGCTTTCTCGATGTGTTTCGCAACTTCGTCAGAAATTGGCTGATTTTTCTTGTGCAAGACTTCTTGCGTTTCGGGATGCACGATATCGGTTGCGGCGACTCTGCCTAACAGTCGCGAACTCAGCGGAATCATGACGCGATCACCCTCGCGCATCGCGCGTAGTGAAATCCCCCGCGTTGTCCCGCAATCAATTTCGCGAATGATCACATCTTGTGCAACGTCTACTAGACGACGCGTCAAGTAACCAGAGTCAGCAGTTCTGAGTGCGGTATCAACCAACCCTTTTCTCGCTCCGTAAGAAGAAATAATATACTCAGTTACGGTTAAGCCTTCGCGGAAGTTCGTTTTAATCGGTAAGTCGATGATCTCACCTTGAGGATCAGCCATCAAACCGCGCATTCCTACCAACTGGCGCACCTGGGAAATGTTACCCCGCGCCCCAGAGAATGCCATCATGTACACCGAGTTCAACGGATTCGTCGCACGGAAGTGATCGACGACTTCATCTTTGAGCGCTTCACTCGTACTATTCCAAGTATCGATAACTTTCTGGAAGCGTTCGACTTCGGTAATTTCGCCGCGCGTATAGCGTTCTTCGGTCGCTCGAATTTCTGCTTCAGCGGCTTCGAGTAAAGCACGCTTGCTCGGAGGTACCATTAAGTCATCAACGCTAATGGAAACACCCGCTTTTGTGGCGTAGCGAAATCCCAAGTCTTTCAAACGGTCAGCGATCGCGGCTGTGCGAGCCGTTCCATAATTGGTAAAAGCCCAAGCGATTAAATTTTTCAGCTGCCCCTTGTCAACAACCCGATTGCGAAAAATCATTCCCTTTTGTTCTGCCATTTTTCTACTATCCCTATTAGCGATTGGCGTTCGGCAATTAGTTCTCGTTGCTCATTGCCTACTGCTTTACTGCAACGCTTCCTGAATTACTTTGTTGTAAATAACGCGACCTGGAGTTGTTTGTATAAACTGAGAAATCAAATTTCCATTAGCATCTTCACGGGTACGCCGTTCGCGATAGTGTTTTGTTACCGTGCCATCATCATTTTGTTCGACTTTAACCGGTTCAGTATCTGGTTTTGTTGATTCGACTTCGCCATCAAACCGTACCCAGACTTTGGCATGAAGTGCGACTTGCTCTTGTTCGTAAGCCATAATCGCGTCGTCAAGCGAAGCAAAGAAGCGTCCAGCACCTTTTTGGCTGTGGGGATTTTCTGCTGTTAGGTAATAGCACCCCAAGACCATATCTTGGCTAGGAGTAATAATTGGTCTACCTGTTGCTGGTGACAGAATATTATTAGACGCCAGCATCAGTAATCGTGCTTCGGCTTGTGACTCTAAAGACAATGGCACGTGAACCGCCATTTGGTCTCCGTCAAAGTCAGCGTTAAACGCAGGGCAGACAAGCGGATGCAGTTGAATCGCGCGCCCTTCTACAAGAATCGGTTCAAAGGCTTGAATTCCTAAGCGGTGCAGCGTCGGCGCGCGGTTGAGTAAGACGGGATGACCTTCAATCACTTCTTCGAGGACATCCCACACACTTGGATCGCCTCGCGAGATTAGCTTTTTAGCCGCTTTAATGTTGTTGACTAACCCCGACCGAATCAATCGGTGAATGACAAAAGGTTGGAACAACTCGATCGCCATTTCTCTGGGTAAACCGCATTGATGAATATGAAGTTTTGGTCCCACAACAATGACGGATCGCCCTGAGTAGTCAACCCTTTTACCGAGTAAGTTCTGCCGGAAACGACCTTGTTTACCCTCAATGATGTCTGACAAAGATTTCAGCGGTCGGTTATTTGCGCCTACCACAGTTCGACCGCGACGCCCGTTATCAATTAGCGCATCGACGGCTTCTTGCAACATCCGCTTTTCGTTGCGAACGATAATTTCAGGCGCTAAAATTTCCTGCAATCTTGCCAAGCGATTATTGCGGTTAATGACTCGACGGTAAAGGTCATTCAAGTCAGAAGTTGCGAAACGACCGCCATCAAGCTGCACCATCGGGCGCAAATCGGGAGGAATGACAGGAATAACAGTCATCACCATCCAATCAGGTTGCGAGCCAGTGGCGATAAAGTTATCGATTACCCGCAGTCGCTTAATCAGCTTGGCGCGTTTTTGTCCTTTGGCGTTAGCGATTTCTTCGCGCAGTTTTTCGGCTTCAGTTTCTAAGTTGATATCCGATAGCAAACGCGCTAGCGCTTCCGCACCAATGCCCACTTCTACGCCAGTCAGCTGCGAGTCTTCGCTGTAGATTTGGTCTTCAATTTCGAGCCACTGGTCTTCGGTTAAGAGTTGTTTGTAAGTTAAAGTCTCAGCATTACCAGGAGACAGAACAACGTAAGCGTTGAAGTAAACAATTTGTTCGACATCGCGTAGGGGCATATCGAGCAAAATTGAGATATAGCTTGGTATCCCTTTGAGATACCAAACGTGCGCAACAGGTGCAGCAAGTTTGATGTATCCCATGCGATGGCGGCGAACGCGGGATTCGGTAACTTCTACTCCACAGCGTTCGCAGACAATACCACGGTGTCGTACTCGTTTATATTTACCACAGTGACATTCCCAGTCTTTTGCTGGACCAAAGATGCGTTCGCAAAATAGCCCATCCATCTCTGGTTTAAGTGTTCTGTAGTTAATTGTCTCTGGTTTGGTAACTTCCCCGACGATTTGACCGTTAGGCAGGGTACGTTCTCCCCACTGCCGAATGCGTTCGGGTGAAGCTAAACCAATCTTCACATAGTCAAACTGCGTTGTTTGCGCGTGTCTCATATCTAAGGGATTGGAAATTGGAAGGGAATAAGGAGTCAGGGGTAAGAGATCGGGGGTAGACAGCGATGTACTCTGCCTCTCCCCCTAGACGGATTACATATCGTCTTCTAGTGCCTCGCGAGTTAAGGATTCGTAGGTAGGACGTGAAGGCGTGCGGCGATTACCAGTGTCTGCCATCAGATCGACTTCGGCATCTGTAGTACTACCGTCTGCTTGCGTTTCGACTTTGTGGACGGCAATATCTAACCCTAGCGATTGCAGTTCGCGCATCAACACTTTGAAGGATTCTGGTGTGCCTGGTCGCGGAATGGCTTTGCCTTTAACGATCGAATTGAGTGCTTCGTTACGTCCTTGCATATCATCCGATTTGACGGTGAGCAATTCCTGCAAGGTATACGCTGCACCAAAGGCTTCTAATGCCCATACTTCCATCTCGCCAAAGCGCTGACCTCCTTGTTGTGCCTTACCACCTAGAGGCTGCTGTGTGACTAAAGAGTATGGTCCGGTAGAACGTGCGTGAATCTTATCATCGACAAGGTGAACGAGTTTGAGCATATACGCCATACCAACGGTGATTGGGCGATCAAATGCCTCTCCCGTACGACCATCAAATACCTTGATTTTGCCTGGGGCTTCGGGGTCAAATAACCAATTTTTACCGCTGCGATCGCGAGCTTCACTTAATTTGCTGTGCACTAGCGTTCGCGATGACTCTTCGCCGTACATTTCGTCAAACGGCGTTACTTTGAACCGCGCACCTAAGTTTTCTCCAGCCCAACCGAGTAAGCACTCGAAGACTTGACCGACGTTCATCCGCGAAGGTACACCCAGCGGATTTAGCACAATGTCTACAGGTGTGCCATCTTCTAAGTACGGCATATCTTCCATTGGCAAAATTCGGGAAATAATGCCTTTATTGCCATGACGTCCTGCCATTTTGTCGCCAACTTGAATTTTGCGCTTTTGCGCGACGTAGACGCGTACCACCATATTTGCTCCAGGCGGCAGTTCATCGCCTTGTTCGCGGGTAAATACACGCACATCGACGACCCGACCTTTTTCGCCGTTGGGGACTCGCAAGGAGTTATCGCGGACATCACGGGCTTTTTCGCCGAAAATGGCACGTAATAATTTTTCTTCGGGGGGTTGATCCGATTCGCCTTTGGGAGTGACTTTACCGACGAGAATATCTCCGGCTTCTACCCAAGCACCGATGCGGATGATTCCCTGTTCGTCGAGTTGTCGTAGTGCGTCTTCCCCGACGTTCGGAATTTCCCGCGTGATTTCTTCGGGACCTAGTTTAGTTTGTCTTGCTTCAATTTCATACTTTTCAATGTGAATTGAAGTATAAGTATCTTCCTGAACGAGTCGTTCCGAAATCAAGATCGCGTCTTCGTAGTTGTAGCCTTCCCAGGGCATGTAGGCAACAAGGATATTTTGACCAAGTGCCAATTCACCGCCTTCGGTTGCCGAACCATCTGCGATAACTTGACCCGCAACGACGCGATCGCCTTTTTGCACCAAAGGTCGTTGGTTCAAACACGTGTCTTGGTTTGAGCGCTGATATTTTGAGATTTGATACTCAATCTCGGTACCATTGCCATCGGGACGAACGCAAATGCGGTTAGCATCGACATACGAAATCACACCATCTGTGCGACTCACAATCACCATTCCAGAGTCGCGTGCGGCTTGGGCTTCTAAACCAGTTCCGACCAGGGGACGTTCTGGTTTAAGCAACGGTACTGCTTGCCGTTGCATGTTCGACCCCATGAGCGCGCGGTTCGCATCATCATGCTCTAAGAAGGGGATCATGCTTGTTGCTACCGACACAATTTGCACGGGCGATACAGCAACATAGTCTACTTGCTCTGGTGTCGTTGTTGTCCAGTCTTGGCGATAGCGGACGGGGACTTGCGCTCCCAAAATATAACCGTTTTCGTCAACTGGAGTATCTCCTGGCGCAACGCGCAGATCGTCTTCTTCGTCTGCTGTCATATAAACTGGCGATTGATCGAAGCGGACGCGTCCGTTTTCTACGGCTCGAAATGGCGTTTCTAAAAACCCGTATTGGTTAACACGGGCGTGGGTTGCCAAAGAACCAATCAAACCCGCGTTGGGACCTTCTGGGGTTTCGATCGGGCAGATTCGCCCGTAGTGCGAGGGATGAATATCGCGTACAGCAAAGCCTGCACGTTCGCGGGTTAATCCTCCAGGACCTAACGCACTCAAGCGGCGTTTATGTGTCAGTTCAGCTAACGGATTTGTCTGATCCATAAACTGACTTAATTGGCTTGAACCGAAGAATTCTTTAATTGCGGCAACGAGTGGTTTAGGGTTAACTAAAGACGCAGGCGTCAAAGCGTCGGCATCCGATACAGTCATACGCTCGCGAATAATTCGCTCTAAGCGGTTTAAACCAACGCGTACCTGATTCTGAAGTAATTCCCCAACACTGCGGACTCGGCGATTACCCAGGTGGTCAATATCATCGGTATTGCCAATGTCAAACTCTAGGTTGATCAAATAGTCAACTGCTGCGAGAATATCATTAGACGTGAGAACTCGCGTCGTTTCAGGAATACTCAAGCGGAGTTTCTTGTTGAGCTTGTAGCGTCCGACACGACCAAGGTCATACCGTTTGGGATCAAAAAAGCGCGAGTCTAATAGCTGTTGACCGCCCAGTACAGTTGGTGGTTCACCAGGACGTAGCTTGCGGTATAACTCCATTAAGGCTTCTTCTTCCGAAAACTGCCCTTCCTTTTCAATTGTCTTTTGGAAATACTCTGGATGGCGCAGCGCATCGAAAATTTCATTATCTGATAGTCCGAGTGCTTTAAGTAATACTTGTGCGGACAGCTTGCGCGTTTTGTCGATGCGTACCCAGACTAAATCATTACGGTCAGTTTCAAATTTGAGCCACGCACCTCGGTTCGGAATCAAACTCGCTGAGTAGGTACGACGACCATTTTTATCAACTTCGGATTTGTAGTAAACTCCTGGCGAGCGGACAATCTGATTGACAATGACGCGTTCCGCACCATTAATAATAAAGGTACCGCGATCCGTCATTAAGGGGAGATCGCCAATAAAGACTTCTTGTTCTTTGATTTCACCTGTTTCTTTGTTAATCAATCGGGTAGGCACGTACATTTGTACCGCGTAGGTGCTATCGCGGCGCTTTGCTTCATCTACATCGTACTTAGGTCTTTTAAGTTTGTAGTTTTGACCGATAAAATGTAGTTCTAATTTGCCTGTGTAATCTGTGATCGGAGAAAAGCTGTTAAGTTCTTCAATCAGACCGTCTTCTAAAAACCAACGGAAGCTAGAACGCTGAATTTCGATTAAGTCGGGCAATAGAAAAGTGGGTTCTATATAGGTTTCGTTCGTCATGCTTCTTATACGTACTTACTTTATGTGGTTAAGCTTGTCGATTTTGGGCAAAGATCCTCATACACTACCTGTTGTGGTCAACAGCTAAGGGACAAGCACTGTAGAAGAAATTGTGCCCTTTTGATTGCATTGTTTGTACAATAAACACAAAGGTATAAGCTTAAGCTCGGTAGCAGGGCTGCATCACTCTTGAAGCAACAAGGCTCTGATTTAGAGCTATGGTTGATATTGCCATAACAGCTTGAGGTCTCCGTTCAGTGGTTGGTTACTTACAACATCAATAGGCTTGAACATTCTAAGCCTGATCGCTAGTATTTGTTCTTAGGCATCAAGTTTTGGGTATTTCGTTTTGGTCTGTCGCATGACACTCCTTTCGTTAGGAAAGTGGGTCTTGACCCACAAAAGAAATCAATTTTCCTGATTTGCTGTATGCTTTTGAAGAGTGATGTATCAAAGTCGAACGAGTCTAACGATTAGACTCTGCCGCCATAAAGTCACACCTTAGCAGCAATTGCGTGCAACTTCAGTTAATCTTATCTTTAGATGAGCGCTCACTAAGGTATTTAAATGTCCAGACTCGTGAATAATGCGCAACTGCCTGAAAAATAAATTCATATTTGCTTCATTAAATATTATTATGGCGTTTTTCTGACAGCTTTTGCCAACTTCAACTGAAATGTGCTAGCTTTAGCCGTTGACATGAAATCTAGACAGAAAGTCCAAATAACTTGCAAGCGTTTGTTGTTGTTTGCGTAGCTATCTCTTCTAAGGTCACGCCGCGTAAACTTGCTACGGCTTCAGCTACGTAACGGACAAACGCTGGTTCATTACGCTTTTGACTTCTTTTAGGAACCGGAGATAAAAACGGGCAGTCAGTTTCGATTAACAGGCGATCACTCCAGACCATTTTTGCTGACTCTTGAATTTGCTTAGCATTTTTAAATGTGACTATACCACTGAAACTCACATACAATCCTAAATCGAGAAACCACTGTGTTTCCTCTGGGTTCCCCGTCCAGCAATGCATAACTCCTTTGATTTGACGACCCTGTTGCCGAAAATCTTGTAAGATATCGCGCATCACGTTTGCTGCGTCGCGGCAGTGGATAATTACAGGTAAGTCTAACTCGTCTGCGATCATCAACTGTTGCGCTAACACTTCTTTTTGTTGTGCTTGGTTCTCTGCTTTGTAGAAATCTAGCCCAATTTCACCAATTGCCACAACTCGACGCTCTAAACGAGCGTAGGAGGCAATTTGAGAGGCTGTGTCTGCTGTCCACTTATCCACATCGAGGGGATGTAAGCCGACCGCAAAACTCAACTCAGGAATTTTTTCTGCTAGTAATTGAATACTAGCAAATTCTGCTGGTTCTACGCATGAGTGTACCAAATGCACCACGTCAGAAGCCTGCCAGCGCGCTCGCACGGCTGGCAAGTCTGGTTCAAACACATCAAAGTTGAGATGAACGTGAGAATCTATGAGTTGCATTTTTAAAGAGACTAGGGGGTGGGGGTTAGAGAAGAGAAACTTTCTACTGTTCCCGATCGCTTAGTTCCCTGTTGCTTCTGCTTGTTCGTGCTGTCTCAACCGTTTAACCAAACGCGATTTTTTTCTAGCTCCATTGTTGGGATGTAATACGCCACGTTTTACAGCTTTATCAATCTTGCTGTAAGCTGCTGCCATATGCGAAAGCACTTCCTGCTTTGCTTCTGGAGTAGGATTGGCAGCATAGATATCGACAGCGGTTAAGTATTTTTTCATCAAAGTTCTCACCGCCGATTTGTAAGCTTTGTTACGGAGTCGGTTTCGTTCTGCAATTTTGATACGCTTGATAGCAGATTTTGTATTCGCCACAGTTAAACCCAGGAAAACAATAAAGTTATAAAGACAAAATCCTAGATGTACTAATATAGCATTCAATTTAGCAATATTGCGATTATCCGGAAAATCCAGGTTAAGCTAGAGAAACGAGTATAGCTTAGCTTTGCCTTCTAATTGGGGTTAAGCGATATAAATAATCTGTACTCGATTTGGTAATTCCTAGAAAGCCACAGTCCGAACTTCATGCTGCGAATTATTACTCAGCAAGCCGAGGTACGAGCAGAGCTACAACGCATCTGCGATCGCACCCACGATGACCAAGTGGTTCACAAAGAAGCGACGGTGCGGGAAGTGCTTCAAGCAGTGAAGCGCCAAGGCGACCGAGCCTTACTGCACTACAC
Organism: Chroogloeocystis siderophila 5.2 s.c.1; assembly: GCF_001904655.1. NCBI lineage: Bacteria > Bacillati > Cyanobacteriota > Cyanophyceae > Chroococcidiopsidales > Chroococcidiopsidaceae > Chroogloeocystis > Chroogloeocystis siderophila. The sequence continues at coordinate 118,984 of NZ_MRCC01000010.1, forward strand.
AGCAGAATTTGACCACCAAAACCTGAAACAAGAAGAGCTACGCGTTAGCGGTTCAGAATTAGATGCGGCTTATCAGCAAGTGTCGAAAGAACTGTTGGATGCGATTAAGCTTGCTTGTCGTCAAATCGAAGCATTTCACCGTCAACGAGTGCCCAAATCATGGGTTCATTTTGGCGATGATGATGTTGTCTTAGGCAAACGCTACACGCCTGTAGACAGAGCAGGGTTATATGTGCCTGGTGGTAGAGCCGCATACCCAAGCACGGTGCTGATGAATGCGATTCCGGCAAAAGTCGCAGGAGTGCCACGGCGAGTTATGGTGACACCACCAGGCGTAGGCAAATCAATTAATCCAGCAGTGTTGGTGGCAGCGCAAGAAGCTGGGATAGAAGAAATTTATCGCGTAGGAGGGGCGCAAGCGATCGCGGCATTAGCGTATGGCACAGAAACGATACCCAAGGTAAATATTATTACAGGACCAGGTAATATCTATGTCACGTTGGCAAAAAAACTCGTCTATGGAACTGTCGGGATTGACTCGCTAGCCGGACCTTCTGAGGTACTGGTAATTGCAGACGAAACCGCGAACGCAACTTATGTCGCCGCTGACTTGTTAGCACAAGCCGAACACGATCCACTCGCTGCGGCGATATTGTTGACGACGGATGCGGAATTAGCAAAAAAAGTACAAGCTGAAGTCGAGCGACAATTAGAAAATCATCCACGCCGAACTTTAACCGAAAAAGCGATCGCGCATTATGGCTTAATTGTGATTGTCGATTCGCTAGAGCAAGCTGCGGAACTGTCAAATGAGTTTGCGCCAGAACATTTAGAACTTGAAATCGCAGAACCTTGGGAGTTGCTAGAAAAAATTCGTCATGCTGGGGCGATTTTCTTAGGTTCCTCTACACCAGAAGCTGTAGGAGACTATTTAGCAGGACCAAACCACACGTTACCAACTTCAGGAGCCGCACGTTATGCGTCAGCTTTAGGTGTGGAGACTTTCTTAAAACACTCTAGCCTCATTCAGTATTCACCGATCGCGCTGCAAAAAGTTGCAGGAATAATCGAAGTCCTCGCAAAAGCTGAAGGATTGCCATCTCATGCTGCATCGATACGCTTAAGGACGCAGCCCAAAAGTGATACTTGGGGAATGGAAGATGGAGAAAAGCCAAAGTCTTAACCTCAGCGCAGCACAAAGGAGATGAGCCTGTGTTAAAAACAATTGTGGTCGCTCTTGATGGTTCAGACCTTTCAGAACAAGTCATTCAAACTGTACAAGAACTGCAACTGCAACCTGATAGCCAAATTATCCTTTGTCACGTGATTCCGCCACCAGTATCTGACCTCGACATGGCGGCTGACTTACCTCACGCCTATGCAGCGGAAATACCCTACCGAAACATAGAAAAGCAGATCGCAGCCTATCGAGATAAGTTACCTGGAGAAAGTCAAGTTGAGATTGTCAGCGGCGATCCGGCGGAAGAGATTGTACGGATTGCGAATATTTACCAAGCTGATTTAATTGCGATCGGCAGTCGCGGTTTACAAGGTGTGAAGCGAATTATTCAAGGCTCAGTAAGTAGTCAAGTTGTCGAAAGCGCGCATTGTTCAGTGCTAGTGGTCAAGCCAACAACCTAGAAAATACTACACTGCGAAATCTCAAGACCAGAGATTCTACATAGAATGCAAGTGCGAATAAATTCGCTACTAGACAAACCCTGTCCACCGCTACGCTAACAAAACTTAAAACTCAAAACTTGCTTTGAATAGCCCCAAAGCAAAGTCAAAAAGCATTTGCGATTCATGCTTTAGTTGCTAAAAACTGGCGTAGACTGAGTAGGCTCATAGTTTGTGCCAAATTGAGCGGTAAAACTGATACGCCTGCTAAAGACGACTGTACCCAACCTTCGCCCCAGTACCATTCGTGATATCCATCAACGCCTTGACTGAGTAAAAAGCGCAAACAAACAGGTGTCGCGACTTCTACTTGATGGCGAATGGCAATTGGTCCTGTCCAACTTGTGAAAGTCAGTCCTGAATGTAGCTGTTCGGGCATTCCTTGTGCTAGGCGCTGGAACCAAAGCCATTTTCGTAGTTGTTCTGGACGCAGTAAACTGTCGCGAATTGCACTCGCTGACGCTTCTACTTCTATTCGCAGTTGGCTTTGTTGAAAAGTACCTAGCATGATAATTGTTGCGATCGCCCAATATTCTATTTTTAGTATGACTGAACTGAGGAGCAGTTAGAGTTACTTTCCTCTTCAGTTTCCTCAAGTCGTTCGCTTTATCTCCACCTTAGAATAAAAAAGGAAGCATATGTAAAGAAATGTAAGGGTTATGGCAGATCAGTTAATTCGTGCCACAGCAGCTGAGGGCGGAATTCGGGCAGTGGGAGTCATTACCACTCGCCTCACAGAAGAAGCAAGACAGCGGCATCAGCTTTCGTACGTAGCCACAGCAGCTTTGGGACGTACTATGTCAGCCGGACTGCTTCTGGCATCAAATATGAAACGTACCGAATCGCGAGTCAATATTCGGATTAAGGGCAATGGTCCACTCGATGGAATTCTTGTCGATGCAGGGTTAGACGGTACGGTACGCGGTTATGTGGATAATCCTACTGTAGAACTACCGCCCAATTCCCGTGGAAAACTAGATGTAGGTGGTGCGGTTGGAAATGATGGCTATTTGTATGTTGTGCGCGATGTCGGCTATGGGTATCCTTACACCAGTACTGTAGAACTAGTTTCTGGTGAAATTGGTGATGACATTACTCACTACCTGGTCACTTCTGAACAGACACCATCAGCATTGGTTCTTGGTGTATTTGTAGGAAGTGAAGGCGTACAAGCCGCAGGAGGTCTGCTGATACAAGTCTTACCAAAAGCCGCAAGAGACGAAGCACTCATTCAAACTTTAGAATCTCGTGTTGCCGCCTTGTCAGGGTTTACACCGCTATTACAGGCTGGAAAAACTTTACCCGAAATCTTAGGGGAATTACTCGGAGATATGGGCTTAGAAATTTTACCAGAAACGCAGTTGGTACGTTTCCATTGTGGTTGTACATTTGATCGGATGTTAGGAGCATTAAAAATGCTCGGTGAAGCTGAACTACAAGACATGATTGAAAAAGACGACGGCGCTGAAGCAACGTGTTATTTCTGTGGAACAGTTTACCAAGCAAGCAGTGCCGAGTTGAACCAGTTAATTGCAGATTTGCAGTCTGAAGCTTCAGCTAAATAAGACAGAGGTGCAAGGGTGCAGGGGAGAAGATTTAGTCTAGGCTTGTGAATTGTTGAAGATTTTAGAAACGCTTTTAGTGCTAAAATACACGTCTTTACACATAACAAAGTGGGTTGACAAACAAGGCTAATTATAAACAGAATCAAAGCCAGGTAAAGACATTTGGGTGTAAGCAATGAGAGAGCAAGGTATTCCCGATGATTGGTCTATTGGCAAGGCTTCTAGCCGCGAAGATAGCAGCCAGTCTTTACCTCCCGTTGCAGGAATTGGCGCTCCTAAAGTAGGACAGCATACAGCTAATGAGGGCAGCAACACTCCAGGATCCTCGCAGCCAAAATCCCCAAAAAGATTATCGCCGAAGCGAAAAGTACGAGGCTGGTCGAAAAATTGGGTCTTCTGGGTGGGGTCAGGAGGCTTAGTTACAAGTGGAGTGAGTATTATCGCGCTAGCAATGCTACTGAAATCACCAGCAGCGCCAAATTGTCCGGCAATTTTTTGGCCTTTAGCTTCAGCCTCGGCGCGATTACAGTGCGCGCAGGTAGCCGCAAATAAGCAAACGGTGAAAGACTTGTTGCAGGCGATCGCGCTTGTTGAAGCTTTACCCGATGACCACCCACTGCGCCCAGAAATCAATCGTTTACTCGAACAATGGTCACTAGACATTTTGGCTTTAGCCGAGCAAGACTTTCAAGCAGGAAGATTAGAACAAGCGATCGCTACTGCGCAGCAAATTTCTAGAGATGTACCTGCGTATCAAAACGTAGAAAGTACAATTGCCAATTGGCGATCAATCTGGTCAAAAGCAGAAGGCATATACGCAGAAGTAGAAGACAACTTACGCAATCGCAATTGGCATCAAGCATTTATGGCAACGGTACAGTTACTGAGTGTCGGTAACGAATACTGGGCAACAACGAAATACGCAGAACTCAATCAAAAAATTGAAATTGCCCGTGAAGATGCGAGCAAGTTGGCAAAAGCTGAAAGTTTGGCAAAAAGAGGCGGTGCAGACAACTTAGTCGAAGCTATTAAAATCGCCGAAGCAATCGGAGTTAGTAGTTATATGTATCAAGAAGCGCGGGTACTGATTCCCGATTTGGGACAACAAATGATGGATCTCGCGCAAGCAGCCTTGGAACGTCGCGATGCTGATACAGCGATTGATATTGCTAATCGCATTCCAGTAAGTACGGGCTTGCGTGCGGAAGCACAAGATTTTACAACTTTAGCATCAGCCCAGCAAATTGCGTGGATTGGGCAAATTCCAGACATCGAAACCGCGATCGCCACCGCACAGAAGATTGCTAATGATCGACCACTCTATAGCAAGGCGCAAGAATTAATCGCGCAGTGGCAGCTGGAAATTGAAGCCGTAGCGCGTCTTGATCGGGCGCGACAACTCGCTCAAGGTGGTACTATCGGAGATTTAACCGCAGCAATTACCGAAGCACAATTAATTTCAGATACCAACCCTCGTGCTGCCGAAGTCCAAACCGAGATCAATCGCTGGCGGCGACAAGTCGAGACGATTGAGGATAGACCACTCCTTAACCGTGCAGAAGATTTAGCCGCAGGAGGAGATATCGCTTCATTGCAAGCCGCAATTAACGAGGCAAGTCAAATTCGTAGCGGACGTGCGTTGTATCGCGAGGCGCAAAGTCGAATTCGCAATTGGACAAATCGAATTCAGCGAACTGAAGATCAGCCGATTCTTGATGAGGCAAGATTTCTTGCAAGTAGCGGCAATCTGCCGGCGGCGATCGCTGCTGCGCAAAGAATCGCGCCAGGTAGGGCGCTTTCCGGAGAAGCCCAAGCCGCAATCAACGATTGGCAAGGACAAATTCGCGCGCGACAAAACTGGCAAGAAGCACGCACGACAGCGCTACAAGGTACGCCAGAGGCATTGGCACAAGCAATTCGGCTGGCTAATCGCGTCCCGCGAACTAGCCCATTGCGTGCAAATGTCAATCCTGCGATCGCGCAATGGAGTCAGCAGTTATTTAATCTAGCGTTGAGTCGCGGTCAGTATGATATTCCTGGTGGAATTGCGATCGCCAGAAGAATTCCCCCTGGAACCGATGCGTATCGCGCTGCGCAACAACAAATTATTGCCTGGGAAAAATTTTTAAATCCTGAACCTGTCGTAGTACCAACAATAACACCAACACCAACATCAACTCCGCAACTGCCGCAATAGGTTAGATACTCTGCTTAGAGTAGTTGCCCTTCTTAAGTTGCATGAATTAAGATTCACAAAGTCGCCTTATGGCTACGGCATAACCTCAAAATTGACATATTGGCATGAGAAGCCTTGGTCCACTTGTTGCACCGGAGCAAAAAGCGAGTAAACAGTTACCGACACTACGGCGTTTTTTAGGGTATGTGCAACCCTATCGTAAAGAAGTCCCTATTGCCCTCAGCTTAGTCGCAATTGGTGCAGCTTCGCAATCGCTTGGTCCTTTTTTGGTTGGTTGGTCAATTGATAATTTAATTGCCCAAGATAACTTGCAAGGCTTACTTTTGATGCTTGTATTACTTGTGGGTGTTTACGTTGGCGGAATTATGGCAATCCGCGCCCAAATTATCCGTGTCGGCTGGATCGTTCAACGCCTACTCGCGCAATTACGTAAAGATATTTTTACAAAAGTTCAAAGTTTACCGATCAGTTTCTTCGATCAAAGTGAAGCTGGAGATTTAATGAGCCGCTTGCTCAACGATGTCAGTGTCGTAAATCAGGCGTTTGGACAAACGATCGCCCAAATGTTGGGTAACTTATTCAGCTTGGTAGGAATTGTCATTGCGATGTTCCTCATTAACCTGCGACTAGGGATAGTGAGTAACTTGGTTGTCCCATTGATGCTTGTCACCACCGGCTTATTTTCGCGCTGGGCGAGGAAACGATTTCGCGTGACACGACAGACAATTGGGGAACTTTCGACTAAAATCGAGGAAGATATTAGTAGCGTGCGCGAAGCTCAAGCCTTTAATCGCGTGCGGCTAAATATTGCAGAATTTAAAGCTTTGAATGCGGCAAACCGCGACGCTAACATCGATGCAGTCGCAATTACCGCTGCTTTTTTACCATCCATTGACTTTCTCAATACACTAGCAACTGCTGGAGTTCTCGCTTATGGCGGCTATTTAGCGGTGACAGGAGCAGCAACAGTTGGAACTGTAACGGCATTTTTACTTTACGTACAGCAGTTTTTTCGTCCAATTCAGATTTTGAGTCAGTTTTATACGCAAGCTCAATCAGCGTTAGCCGCAGTTGAGCGCATTTTCCTGTTACTCGACGAACCTGCTCAACTTAATGATGCACCCGATGCGATCGCAATGCCACCTATTCGCGGAGAGGTGACATTCGAGCGAGTTTCCTTTGGTTACAAACCCAATCAGCTTGTCCTCAAAGACGTGAGCCTTCGTGCGAAACCAGGACAAACAATCGCATTAGTTGGACCTACAGGAGCAGGAAAAAGTACTATTATTAACTTAATTCTGCGATACTATGATGTCACGAGTGGAGCCATTAAAATTGATGGCATTGATATCCGTAAAGTAACGCAGGCAAGCTTACGGAAACAAATTGGATTCGTTTTGCAAGACAATATCTTATTTAGTGGCACAGTTGCCGAAAACATTGCTTTTGGTCGTCCTGATGCTACACAAGCCGAAATTGAAGCAGCGGCGCAAGTCGCTAACGTTCATGAGTTTATTACCAGTTTGCCCCAGGGATACGCAACGCTATTAGGGGCAAAAGGTGCAAACCTTAGCAAAGGACAGCGACAACTACTGAGTATTGCGCGTGCTGTTTTAGTCAACCCGCGAATTCTGATTTTAGATGAAGCGACAAGCAGCATTGATACGCGTACCGAAGCTTTAGTTCAAGAAGCGATCGACCGATTATTAAGTGAGCGTACTAGCTTTGTGATTGCTCATCGTCTCAGCACGGTTACGCAAGCAGATCAGGTATTAGTGATTCAACAAGGTCAAATTATTGAAGGTGGTACACATAGCGAGTTAATTGCGCAAGGTGGAGTTTATGCAAATCTTTACGCGCTGCAATTAGGGGCAGCTTAATCTTGGATTTGTAAAGCAGCTTGATAAGCTTCTGGCGTGTTGAGATCGAGCAAAACTTCTGGAGTGTCAAAGTTTACGCGCTGAATCTGTGTATAAAATGTTTGGACAACTTGACGTAGACCTAAGTTTGCTTCACTGATATTTTCTAGATGCGATCGCACTGACGCCGAAAATAATAATGGATGACCTAACTTGCCTTGACAGAGAGGTGCAGTAATAGGTACGCTAGGAGAAGATAGGTGTGCTTGAAGTAATCGTTGATAGATCCAACTACTTCTTGGTTGATCGACTGCTGAAATAAATAAATAATCGAATTGTTGTACGTGCTTTAATCCTGTCAAGATCGAACTGACTTTTCCAGCGCTAGGAGTATGGTTAATCGCTACGATAGTTCCTTCTGGAAGTTGCGTTTGTTTGAAATTATGCAACCCCAGTACAACAATAGGCACAATCTTGGCAAGAGATAGTTGCTCAACTTGATACGACAACAAACTTTTAGCATTTCGCCAAGGTAAGCTAGCTTTACAGGTACCCATCCGGCTGGATGCACCTGCTGCCAAAATTAATGCAAAGCAATTAAAAGTTTGTGCCATGACTCATGACGAATTAACAATTATTCAGTCATTCTATGATTCTGCAAAAACCAACAAAAAACCTCACAATCACCTGGGAACCTCTTCCAGATGACTTTGTGTTACCTGACGATCCTGTGGAGAATATTCAACAACCATCCCTTGCTGCGGCACTTACAGACGCATTAGGAGCCGCAGGATATATCCAACCAAATATGCTCATTGGCTCAAACTTTGGTTTAGTTGCGACGATAAATAAGAAAATTGTCGTCAAAGCGCCTGATTGGTTTTATGTGCCTCACGTCCAACCCGTACCACCAGAAGTAATTCGTCGCAGCTATACCCCACATCTCGAAGGCGATGCAGTGGCTGTTGTCATGGAGTTCCTCTCGCAAGAAGAAGGCGGTGAGTTATCGATACGCTCAACACCGCCCTATGGCAAGCTTTATTTCTACGAACAGGTTCTTCAAGTACCTACTTATGTCACTTATGACCCGTACGAACGAAGTTTAGAGGTACGATATCTAGAAGAAGGCAAGTACGTTTTACATCGACCTGATGCTAACGGACGCTATTGGATTCCGCAGTTAGAGTTATTTTTAGGAATATGGTACGGCGAGCGACTGTGCCAGACAACCAATTGGCTGCGCTGGTGGGATGTTGAAGGTAATCTACTGCTGTGGAGTGCTGAACAAGCCGAACAAGAACGACAGCGTGCCGAACTTTTGGCAGCTAAATTACGTGAATTAGGGGTTGATCCAGATGCATTGCACTAAGTCGAGCAAGCGATCGCACTTTGCGCGTAAATTGTAGACACCGAAAGTAAGCTGCACTCTAAGATAATGATAGTCGCTACTTTTGCCCAAGGATGCGGCGGAGATTATTGTTGAGTGTTAGCGCAATAAATTTATGGTGTATTGGATAACAGCGATTGGTTGGGGAGTAGGTTCGATTCTCTGGGCAGAAATCGTGCGAGATTTTTATCATTTACTATCGCATCGCGTGCCAGTATTGTATCGACAGCACGTATGGCATCATCGTGTTTTTCGGCGGGATTTGACGTTTGCAAGTGCGGCGATTTATCGTCAGGCACAGTGGCGCAATGATTTTCCTGAATGCATTGTGATGTTAATACTCAGCCTAGTATTGTGGTGGGTGTGTTTAGTATGGACACCTGCGTATCAATGGGTAGCTTTAGCAGGGACAATTTACACATTAGGATTTCTTGTTAGCTGTATAGCCCGTGGAAGTGGTAGTGAATGGGCGCGAGAAGTTACCGATGTCACGCATAAACCAGGACAGTTTTTATCGCCGCCTGCAACTTGGTTTGTGAATCGTCCTTATCACTGGCGGCATCATTTTGATGATGACCAAGCTTATTATTGTGGTACTTTGACTTTGATGGATAAGTTGATGGGTACAGCACTTGCGCTGAAAGGAAAGAAAATTGCAGTTACTGGCGCATCGGGAACTTTAGGAAAAGCTTTGTTACTCCACTTGCATCAAGCAGGCGCGAAGGTATTTGCGCTGAGTTCGCATTCCGAAACAATTACTTTAACAATCAACGACGAACCTTTTGGAGTAAAGACAATTACTTGGAAGGTGGGACAAGAAGCGGAACTTGCAGAATTTTTAAAGAAAATCGATATCCTTATTCTGAATCATGGCATTAATGTCCACGGTGAAAGAACTCCTGAAGCAATTTCTAAGTCTTATGAAGTTAATACTTTTTCGAGTTGGCGGTTGATGGAATTATTTTTTACCAATATCCGCACAAACGAAGACATTGCGTTAAAAGAAGTGTGGGTAAATACGTCTGAAGCCGAAGTTAGTCCAGCGTTTAGCCCTTTGTATGAACTTTCTAAACGTGCTTTAGGCGATCTAGTCACATTACGCCGTTTAGATGCGCCGTGTGTTGTCAGAAAACTGATTTTGGGACCATTTAAGAGTAATTTAAATCCAATAGGAGTTATGTCAGGCGATCGCGTCGCTCGACAAATTATTGCTTTAGCAAAGCGCGATGTCCGTAACATCATCGTTACAGTTAATCCGCTGACTTATCTCCTGTTCCCCATCAAAGAATTCTGCACATCAATGTATTTCAGATTCTTTAGTCGTGCTGAAACTGCTCATCCAGAAGTAGAAGCGCAAAATGATCTTTTTGGTAATGGGTAAGTGGTAATCGGTATGATTGCCAATGACCAATGACCAGTTACCAATTCACGTTTATTTTCACCCACTTTATGAGTTTCTTTCGTGCTGCTGTTGATGCAATGACAGGTTACATTCCTGGAGAACAACCTAAACCAGGAACACCGATTATTAAGCTCAACACTAATGAAAATCCTTATCCACCATCGCCGCAAGCAATTGAGGTACTACGCAATCTAGACAGCGAGTGGTTGCGCCGCTATCCCGATCCATTTGCAAAAGATTTCTGTCGTGCTGTCAGTGAGGCTTTGGGTGTACCTGCGGATTGGGTAATTGTAGGCAATGGTAGCGATGAGTTGCTGAATGTCATTATACGGGCGAGTGCCGAGGGAAGCGATCGCAAAGTTGTTTATCCAATGCCTACGTATGTTCTGTATCGTACGTTAGCCACAATGCAACCTGCGGAGGTTGTGGAAATCGATTATCCCGCAGATTTTCAACTACCTATTGACGAACTTGTAAAGGCTAAGGGTGCAGTGACATTTATTGCTTCGCCGAATAGTCCTTCGGGTCATTTGGTTCCGCTTGCAGACTTGCGCGAACTCGCACAACAACTGACGGGTATTTTAGTGATTGACGAGGCGTATACTGATTTTGCAGAGTACTCGGCTTTACCACTCGTGCGAGAATTTGAAAATGCAATTATTTTACGAACACTATCGAAAGGATATTCATTAGCAGGGTTGCGGATGGGTTTTGGCATTGCTCATCCGCAGTTACTTGCGGGATTATTCAAAATTAAAGATAGCTACAACATTGATGCGATCGCAACTGCTGTCGGTACGGCTGCGATGCGCGATCAGGCTTACAAAAATGCGTGTGCTGAAAAAGTGAAGAAGTCGCGCACTAAACTGATGGTAGAACTTAAAAATCTGGGATTCACGGTTCTCGATTCGCAAGCAAATTTTGTTTTGGCAACTCCACCGCAAGGAAACGCTGAACAGTTATATTTAGCATTGAAAACGCGGGGAATTTTGGTACGATATTTTAAGCAATTTGGATTAGAAGATAAGTTGCGAATTACGGTTGGGACGGATGAACAAAATCAAACTTTGATTGAGGCGTTGGTGAGTTTGATGTAGTAATTTTGAGTCAGATTTTTTTGAAACGAACCACAGAGTCGCAGAGATCGCAGAGGAAAGAGTTAAGGAGGGATTCGCATGAAGTGAGGGTGGCGTTTGTTTAAGTGAAAATGGTTGTAGTGACTGCATTGGATAAGGATTTAGCTGTACCACCACGACGCACTTTGATTAATTCGGCACAAATACTTACTGCGATTTCTTCAGGTGTCAAAGCACCGATATCTAACCCAATGGGTGCATAAAGTGATGCTAATACTTTTGGGGGATATCCTTCTTGTTGCAATTGCTGACGTACAAGGTGTACTCGCTTGCGCGAACCAATCATCCCAATATACTTTGCTGGTGTTTTTAGTAGAAACCGTAAAGCTTCTAGATCGTGTTGAATTCCCCGCGTCACTAGTGCAACATACTGTGAATTTAATGCACAAGTTAACGCCAATGTCAAGGGTTGAGCAATCACCGCATTCGCTTGGGGAAACCTTTCACGTGTAGCAAATTCAGCGCGATCGTCAACTACAGTCACCCGAAACCCAATCATCGCTGCGATCGCTGCCAAAGGAACCGCAACATGACCCGCCCCCACAATCAACAGCGTTGGTAACGGCATCAAAACCTCTCTAAAAGCTCCTCCTCTGCGTTCTCTGCGTACGCCAGTTGACACCTCCGCACGGGACTGGCTCCTCTGTGGTTCGTTATCCCCAACCTCCAAATAAGGTTGCAAATCCCCTGAAAACGGCATCACCAAAGTCTCACACCCACCACTTGACAAAACTTCAATAATTTGCTCTACTAACTTAATCGCCTCATCTCCACTCCAACGTTCCAGCCAAACTTGCATTGCCCCACCACAAACCCCCTGAGTTTTGCGCTGCGACGCCCCAGATAAATCGATTTCTACAACTTGTTTCTCACCCGTTACCAAAACTTCTAAAGCTTGGCGAATGACTTTAGCTTCCCCAGCACCACCGCCAATTGTGCCAATCGTGCGATCGCGACATACGAGCATTTTTGCCCCTACCTCACGCGGAACTGAACCAGTGACACTCACAACCGTGGCAAGAACAACTGAATCTTGTCGTAAGGCTTGCGCCATTTGTTGATAAAATTCAAGCATTCAAGGCTTTCCACACTCGTTCAGGCGTCATGGGAATCTGAGTTAGTCGCACACCTGTTGCATGAGCAACGGCATTGGCGATCGCAGCTGCGGTACAATTAGTGCCAATTTCTCCGATACCTTTTGCACCAAACGGACCATAAGGATCGGGCTGTTCAACTAAAAAGATTTCCATTTGCGGTGTATCTTTGGCAGTAGGTAGGCGATATGTTCGGAGTGCTGGATTTAGAATTTTTCCTGAATCATTAATGAGTAATTCCTCAGACAATGCATAACCTAAACCCATGACAATTCCGCCTGTCGCTTGTCCGTGACAGATTCTTGGATTAATTGCAGTACCAACATCAATGGCTTGTATGCAACGCAGAACGTTGATTCTACCTGTTTCGGTATCAACTTCGACTTCCGCCCCTTGCACTGCAAATGTCAAAGATGATTCACTCGCGGCGTGTTCGACTTCGACAACAAAAGGTTGTTGATTGCGAGTGACAAGTTCTTGTAGTGTTATTTCTTGTTGTGGGGCAAGTGCTTTGTCTGCAGTGAGTGTGATATTTTCAGGTTGAGTTTCGAGAACTTTAGCTGCAAATTCCAAGATCTGCGATCGCATTGCAACTGCGGCTTTATTCACAGCTTTACCTGATATATAAGTTGTTGCTGACGCATACGAACCCGCATCGAAGGGCGTATGATGCGTGTCACCTGCAATCATTTCAATATCTGCAACTGTGACACCCAGAACCTGCGCCGCAATTTGTCGTAATGATGTATCCGCACCCGTACCAACGTCAACCGCCCCAGTTCTTAATTCATATTTCCCATCGTTTTTTAAGGATAACTTCACTCCTGCGCTATGAATTTTTGCCAAGCCACTTCCTTGCATTGATACGGCAAATCCCACACCACGCCGCAGATGTCCATTAATATTAGGCTGCATTCCAGGAACGTAATTTAAGGCTTGCGTGACTTTACTAAAACATTCGGGTACGCCATAGCTACCAATCAAGTGAAAATGGTCGTGCGCTTCTTCGCGTCCGAGGCGAATGATATCGTGAGGTTGAATAATATTTTTCTGACGCAATTCTACTGGATCAATTCCCAGTTTCTCGGCAATTTCGTCCATTTGCAACTCAACCGCAAAGGTTCCCTGCGTTGCACCGTAGCCGCGAAACGCCCCAGCAGGCATTGTATTCGTGTAAACTGATAACCCAAGAAATCGCTGATGCGGACACCGATATAAACCTAGTGGGTAGCAACCTGTCAAGAAAACAACCGTAGGCGCGTGATTGCCATACGCCCCTGTATTAGCGATCGCTTCCATCTCTTGCGCGACTAGCGTACCATCAGCTTTGACTCCGGTTTTTACTCTAACCTGCATTGCATGACGGCTATTAGTGGCTGTAAATTCCTCTTCGCGTGTAAATTCCCATTGCACAGGCTTTCCGGTGTGCAACGTTGCTAAAACGCATAAATCTTCAGTGAGAATTTCTTGTTTATTACCAAATCCTCCACCAATTTGAGTTTTAAAAACGCGAACTTTGTCTTTTGGTAAATCAAATAGCTGCGCAAGAACTCTTTGCGTGTGAAATGGAACTTGCGTACTTGATCGCACTACTAATGTTCCGTCTTCTTCTAACCAACTTGTGCTGATGTGCGGTTCTAAATGAACGTGTTGGACAGCTGGTAAGTAGTAAGTATTTTCAACAATTAAATCAGCTTCAGCAAAGCCTTCTGCAATATCATGCTTTCCCAGTGTGACTTTAGCTGCGATGTTGCGTTGAGGATCGTAAATTTGTGATGACTCAGGTTCATCATGAATCACAATCTTGCAATTCATTGCTTTGACAGGATCGATTATATGAGGAAGAATTTCGTAATCGACTTCAATGAGGTGACACGCTTGAGTTGCGATCGCCACCGATTCTGCAACAACCACTGCAACGCGATCGCCAACAAACCGAACTTTATTATCTAATAAATAGTGATCGAGAGGATCGGGTACTGGATCGGCGTGTCCTGCTGTTGTATAAGGTTTACGGGGAACGTCTTCATAGGTAAAAACTGCATGAACGCCAGAAAGGGCTTTGGCTTTTTCGGTGTCAATTTTACGAATACGCGCGTGGGGATAGGGCGATCGCACTGCTTTAATATGTAGTAACCCAGGTGGCGACCAATCTGCTGTATAATTTGCTGTACCTTTAACAATTGCTGGTCCATCTTGTTTAGGAACACTTTGCCCTACTGAAGGGGTGAGGGGTGGAGTTGTTTCTTGTGATTTCTCCTGATTTTTTGTCTCAGCGTGCAATAAAATACTTTCAACAATTGCTTCGTATCCGGTACAGCGACACAAATTACCATCTAAAGCTTTACGTAGTTCAGCTAGGGAATTAAATTGCAACTTCGCCGCACTCATAATCATTCCTGGAGTGCAAAATCCACATTGAAAACCTTGTTTTTCGAGAAAAGCTTGCTGGATTGGTGCTAATTCATCTACTGCTAGTCCTTCAATAGTTGTGACGTCATGTCCCTCTAGCTTCATGACTGGATAGATACAGCTATGAACAGGTTTGTCATCAACCCATACCGTGCAACTTCCACAATCACCCGATTCACAAACGCGATGTACCCCTACCCAACCAAGATCGCGCAATAAAGTTAATAAGCTTGTCCCTGGAGGACAACTTTCAGTGTATGTTTTGCCATTAACTTGAAAAGTTAGTGGTTCTTGCATAAATCTAAAATTCCAAAAGCGATCTTCTCATCAAAACTTTGGTAATGTGTTGCCGATAAGCTGCACTTGCGGCATAGTCTTCAATAAAATCATTTGATAGTACTTGTGCGTTAAGAGCTTCCCCGATTTCATCTAATGTAGGAATATGGGAAAATTCCACAACGCGAGGTGTTGGCACGCAAGCACCTAAACCAAATCTTACTTGTGATGTTTGCGGATTATAGGCTGCAACTACTATTGATATTGCAATTCCTGCGGTTGCAATACAAACTCGTTGATAACTAATATGCCATGTTAGACTCTCTTGCGGAATTGAGATTCTGCGTAAAACTTCACCTGGCTGTAGAACTGTTTGCTGTACCCCAGTTTGAAAATCTTTAGCAGCAACAAAACGCGGCGCAGCTTGAGGATGCCAAATTTCATACTTTGCGTCTAGTGCTACCATTGCAGGAGCAAACGTACTTGCTGGTATTGCTAAACAAATGTTGCCTCCTACTGTTGCCATGTTGGTAACTTTAAAAGAAGCCAGTTCGTCAACTGCACGAAACAACGCTTTAACACCTGTCCAATGTTCTGGAAAATTCCACTGACGCAACTTTGTCATTATGCAAGTTGCACCAATTACTAATCCTTCAGTGGTAACTTCAATTTCAGACCAATCGAATTTTTCTAAATCTACTAATACTCTTAAATCAGGTTGTGATTGACTAAATACCCACGTTCCACCAGCTAGCCAAGACCATCCTTGTGACCAGTTTACGACTGTTTCTAAATTTTGGGGACGTAAGTAAGTCTGAATATTATGTAAGTCCATTTAACTATTTGTCATCAATAACTTCCTGTAGGCGAAACAAAGCTATTTTTTCTATTTCTGCTAAAACTGTTTGTAATTCTGTTGCCTTTGAATTTTCTAATCTTTGAGAAAAGCTAGCTAAAATGCTTTTTTTTGTGTGATTTCTAACAGCAACAATAAAAGGAAAGTTAAATTTTTCTTTATATGCTTGGTTAAGGTAGTTAAATTTATCGTACTCTTCTAGAGTAAGTTGATCTAAACCAACTTTAGCTTGCTCTTTAACTGAGGCTTCAGCCATTTTAGCTTTAGCACCTAAGTCAGGATGAGCACAAATAAGGGCAAGTTTTTCAACGTCACTCGCCTCACGAACGACATTAACCATACTTTGATGTATCATCTCTACATCAGTAAATGGTTTTTTAGCCCAAGCTTTCGCTGCAACCCAAGGAGAATCCTCGAATATCCATCCTAACGCTGCTACAAAGTCATCCTGATTCATCTGATTTAACTCAGATAGCGAAGTCATCCACATCAACCTCGATCTTTACCAATATTGTTTGAGATTCAAGATTTGACTCTACAGCAAAAGTCACGATCTATTTGGATGATTTTATACAGTTTACCAACTCAGGTTTTTGTATTAGGTAGTCATTACAAAGTTTTGAATATGGAATTTGAGGTTTGAGTCAATTCTATTCAAAATTCAAATTCATCATTCATCAGGATCGATACCTTGAGAACGCAATATTTCTGCTAGGCGTTCTGCACGTTGGCGTTCAGTTTCCGCACGTTCATCACCTGTGGCAATCAAACTACCATCGCGATCGCACCAACGAGATGCCATCCCATAGCGTTAATCCTAAACCCACTGGTTCCATCCAAGTTGTTTCTAAAGGAGTGTAACTTGTACCTCTTAACTCATGAACTCGGAGGGGGCGATCGCCTAATTGCTGCAAAGGATCGTAAACAACGTAGTAAGCCACACCAACGCAGGCATAGTCTTTCATCTTACTCCCCAGTTCGTTGCCTACTGTGTTAGAAACTATTTCAATCACAACTTCTGGTGGCTTACCAATTATTCAAGTAAAGTAAGAACGGTTCTTCTTTTATTGCCAATCTTGTGGAACTTCTACATCTAAGCTAAGTAAGACATCAGGTACTATGGCTGGTTTGTTGACTGTATGGAACAAACCAACATTTGCGGTAGCTAAAAAAGGATCACTTGGTTTCCACGAACTATATAAACAACTCGTCAACAGTCGTTGCTGTTTTTCTGCAAGCAGGTTGATAGGAGTATCGTCTTCTGTCACCAAATGCCTAATATCAGGTTCTTCCACCTACTCAGCCCATTCAGCCGATCGCCTAGAGGAACTCGAATTTGCTTGAGTTGCAGTGTCACCATATTACTGTGGGTTTTAGATAGATGTATTTTAGCGAAATTGATTAGAGTAAACTGTTTACTACAATTTTTAGAAGAGAATGAATTATGACAATTACAGATAAGATGCGACGATCACTTCCTGTACCTCCTGGAAGCTTTGGTTTACCCGTTATTGGTGAAACTCTCAGTTTTTTGCACGATCCAAATTTTATGCAGCGGCGACAGCAGCAACACAGAAATATCCACAAAACTCATGTCTTTGGTCGTCCTACTGTTGTTATGATTGGCGCAGAGGCGAATCGCTTTTTGTTTGGTAACGAGATCTGTATGTCGCGATTACGGCGGTCATCAAATTTGTATTATTAGTATTGAGCGCAGTGCAAAGAATTATTGGGAATACAAAGCGGCAATGAGTGTGGCTGGTGTAAAACAACCGATAGCAATATATAATTGTCGCGATCGCCTCAAATTACAAAATAAAAAATCTGTACAATTTAGTGATAGTGACCCTAGTTATTTGATATGTAGTTTTTTCAAAAACCATCAGTGATATTCAAGTAAATAAAGCTGTTAAGAATATCTATTTCTTTGGTGTGGCAAATACGCGCCACATAACAAAAACTGTAAAACCTATATAAAATAGTACAGTTAACCAATCTTGCCAACTACTGTAATCATTCATTTGTTTACAAAAAATTAAGTGTCAGTTTTAAAAAACTCACACTTTTTACATTCACATTATGCTGCCATTTCGTGACAAAGTTGAGCGCAGCGACGACAAGATTCAGCACAACGTTGACAGTGTTCGTCATCATGCTTTTCACATTCGCTAGCACAGCGATCGCACGCTTGGGCACAAACACCACACATTTGCTTGTGAAGTTCCGAACGACGTGACATTAAGCGGGCGCAGAGGGCGCAAGTATCAGCGCAATCGCGACATCGCTTAATACATTCAGCCATCATCTGCACCATGTCTTCACTCAAGCAAGCATCAGCACAGTATTCACAATCGCGCAGACAATCGAGACATGCTTGAATACACGCGTCAAGTTGAGATTGCGCAGTCGTCATATTCAACCTCCAATTTTACAGCGTTCTTCTTATTTCAATGTGACACACGCGCATGAAATGAGGAGGACACTGTGTTGCGGGGTTTCCCCCGTTATAGCAAGTGTCCGGTGATGAAATTATCCTAGTTGAATTCACCCTAAAAAATGACACGAGTCAGTATGTTACTGAAAATGTTTGATAATCGCTGCAGCAAACTCGGAACACTTGAGTGGTTCGACGGGTGGTTCCATTAACCGCGCTAAATCGTAGGTGACTTGACGGTTAGCGATCGCATCACTAATTCCTTGTTTGATCAAATCTGCGGCTTCTTGCCAACCCATATACTCTAACATCATCACCCCCGATAGAATAACCGAACCAGGGTTAATTCGGTCTAATCCGGCGTGTTTTGGCGCTGTACCGTGTGTGGCTTCAAAAATCGCGCATTCGTCGCCAATATTAGCTCCTGGTGCCATACCAAGCCCGCCAACGACAGCTGCTGCTGCATCCGAAACGTAGTCACCGTTAAGGTTCATTGTCGCTAATACCGAGTACTCATCAGGGCGTGTCTGGAGTTGTTGGAAAACGCTATCAGCAATGCGATCATTTACCATTACCTTATCTTTCCATTGCCCGTTACCGTGCGTAGACCAGATAGCATTAAGAACTTTTTCAATTTCTTGACAAATTACTGCTTGCTTTTCTGCTGTAAGTGCATTATATCCTGGTTCAATTAGCTGAGCATTTTCTGCGACCGAAATATCAGGGTTGGCTTCTTGATTACTCAAAATCCAAGATTCGCGTTCGGTAACGCACTCACTGCGAAACTCGGTTGTTGCTAACTCGTAGCCCCAATCGCGGAAGGCACCTTCGGTATATTTCATAATATTGCCCTTATGCACCAAAGTTACCGTTTGCTGATTTTTCGGCAAACGGAGGGCGTGTCGAATTGCCCGACGAATCAAGCGCTGAGAACCCGTTTTGCTAATTGGTTTAATCCCAATTCCCGAATCGAGTCGAATCTGTTTTTTACCATGTTCAGGGCTTGCAGGAATCAACTCATTATTGAGTAAATTGATAATTCGCTCTGCCATTTCCGTACCCTGACGCCACTCGATTCCGAGATAAATATCTTCGGTATTTTCGCGATAGATAATGACGTCAAGCTTTTCAGGGTATTTGTGCGGTGAAGGTGTGCCTTGGTAGTAGCGACAAGGACGTACACACGCGTACAAATCGTTAATTTGTCGCAGCGCAACGTTGAGTGAGCGAATTCCGCCGCCTACAGGTGTTGTTAAAGGTCCTTTGATTGCGACACCGTATTCTTTAATTGCTTGCAACGTGTCTTCAGGAAGATACTGATACGTTCCATAAACCTCACACGCTTCATCACCAGCGTATACTTTAAACCAGCTAATTTGTCGCTTTCCTTGATAGGCAGTTTGCACAGCCGCGTCAATTACCTTTTGACTCGCAGGCCAAATATCAACACCTGTACCATCACCACGAATAAAGGGAATAATGGGATTATCGGGTACTATAGGTTCACCATTCTCAAACGTAATGCGCGAACCGGTATCGGGTGGGGTAATCTTCTCGTACATGATCTCAAACTCCTAGAGGGTGGCTGTTACAGATGCTGGGTAATGAACACCGCTACAAAAAATCCTTCTTTGGAAGGCTACCAGATTTCATGTTTGATGTAACAGCATTTTTCACCAAGTTCTGACAAGCTTAAGCAATTTTGAGTTTTAGAATGAAAAACTTTAGCGCGTGTCGGGTAAAACATGAGTTTAATCATCGATGTTATAAGCGATGATTTGCGATCGCGTTCGACGATGACTACGCGTAGACACCCACTGTCAGGTTACATTAATGATCGAGCCGTAACCGCGATCCTTATAAGGGCATGACTGATCCAACTACCGCTTTCGACACAAATTTCGACGTTTCTGCTTTAGCTTTGCAGTTAACTACAGGGTCGGAAACAGTACAAGCGCAGACCGTTGAGAAACTGGCTACACTCGGCACTGTGGGTGAAGAACTGCTAATGAAATTTTTACTGCAACGCCAATCTCACCCACCTACCTGGATTGATGGTAAAGCTTACCAAGTTCTCTACAGCGCTGAATCGCCAGAAACAAAAGAGTTTCTCCAAACAAATTTCCCAACTGGGATTGTACAACTCAATTCAGAGCAAGGTATTGACTACACTTTGTTGCAAAAACTATTAGCAGACCAAGATTTTCAGGCTGCTGATCGTCTTACGTTACAAAAGCTTTGCGAATTAGCAGGACCTGCTGCGGTTCAAAGAAAATGGTTATATTTTACCGAAGTAGAAAACTTTACCAGCACTGATCTACAAACGAT
Source organism: Chroogloeocystis siderophila 5.2 s.c.1 (assembly GCF_001904655.1). Taxonomy (NCBI): domain Bacteria; kingdom Bacillati; phylum Cyanobacteriota; class Cyanophyceae; order Chroococcidiopsidales; family Chroococcidiopsidaceae; genus Chroogloeocystis; species Chroogloeocystis siderophila. Next base: position 139,610 of record NZ_MRCC01000010.1, read on the forward strand.
CAACAACTTGTGGTTAATTCACTCTGAGGGCAAATTTGGTTTTTCAGTTCAACGCGAAATTTGGCTTGGTGTCGGTAAAAACTGGGAAAAGCTTTGGCCCAAAATTGGCTGGAAATCAGGCAAAAATTGGACTCGCTATCCTAACGAGTTTACTTGGAATCTCAGCGCTCCTAGAGGTCACTTACCTTTATCCAATCAACTACGCGGCGTGCGGGCTATGGCATCGTTGCTAGCGCATCCAGCGTGGGAGCGTTGAGCATTAAGAAATAGAATGGTCTTTTAAAGTTTCTTTCAGGCTTCTTACCCCAGCGCGATCGTTCTTTTAAAGATTGTTCATCTCTAGGGCGGATTGGGAATCTTAGAAGAAGTAGAAACCCGAATCCCAGGGTTGGATCAAACACATTTATGATTTATGTTCAATATTGCGCTAGGGGTGATCACAGTGGAGCCTGAGAGAAAAATAACACAGGAGCTAGAACAGCATTTAAAAGTCTTCTCAGATTTAGGTAGCTTAGAAACTCAAACAATTCCGATTTTTGATGCAGCTACTCAAACATCTGCTGATTTTTTAGAAGTTCCGATTTGCGTTCTAGGATTTTTAAATCAGAGCAGTTTTCAGTTTAGATCAGCCGTCGGTTTGTCGCGACTAGGATTGAGAAGTAAAATTGCTCAAGAGCGTCAACTCTCAAGACAAGAAGCTTTTGTGGCGCACGTGGTCGAAAACCACAAGATTTTAGCAATCGATGACACACTCAACTTCGATCCGGTTTTTGCTAATAGTGTCTTAGTACAGCAATATGGTATCCGTGCCTATTTAGGCGCACCACTGGTAAATTTGTCAGGGCAATGCTTGGGTGCGATCGCCGTTATGGATCTCAAACCACGCAATTTTACGCTGCGAGACATGAAGTTTTTAGAACTCATGGCATGCTGGAGTATGAGTGAACTTGAACGTCACCAATTGCTTAAGGGTATTAATCCTGCTACTCCTTATCTTGCGATTTCCCCAGAACAAGCAAACACTGCTGACACAGTTCCAACTAACAGTTACGTAAATTCTCAGCCTACTGCAACACTCACTAATACTGATGACCAAATAACGCACACCCTATCTACCGAACAAGAAAACGGCGAATATCTTTCTACTAACCAAGTCAAACTTGAACTACTTTCACAGCTAACACAAGAATTACGCACACCGTTGACCTCAGTATTAGGAATGGCGAGTGTTGTCAGTCGCGAAATTTATGGTCCTTTAACGACTAAGCAAAAGGAATACTTAGAAATTATTGAGAATAGCGGACGTCACTTATTAACTTTAGTGAATGAAATTTCCGAACTAGGAACGTTAGACAGCAATTTTGCTGCACTTAATCTCACTTCTGTAGAAATAGAAATGCTATGTCAGCAAGTTATTAGTGCATTATCAGAGACAGCGAGACGGCGCGAACAACAAATTGATTTATCTTTAGAACCAGGACGCAGCCGCATCTGGATTTTAGACAAAGACAAAATCAAGCAATTGTTATATCAGCTAGTATTTTATATTACTCAAGTTGCTGCGACTGGTAGCATAATTCATATTCATGTTTCCCATAAAAGTGACGGATTGCACTTTGCTATCTGGGCGTCTCATCCTTGGCTAGAACAAGGTTTAACTCAAGCAGAACCCACAATTTGTCAGATCTTACCTTTTTGTGCTGAGCAAGGTGCCGCAGTTGATAGCATTCAGGTACAGTCATCAAATGGCGATCGCTTGTCTGTTCTCACCAATGCTGGATGTACTACTAATTTAACGGAGGCAGAAGCGGCACAATCAAACTCAATTGTGCAAAAGCACAATCCGCTAGAAGGAATTTACCACTCTAGTAACAGTTTACGTTTGCTCTTAAGTTGCGACCTGGCAAAATTACATGGCGGAAAAATAAATCTTCAAGGAACACCCGAATCAGGCTATCGTTATGTAGTTGTTCTACCTGAGCTTACGGCTTCTACAAAAAAAACTATTTAGCATTCGGCGGGGGTGTTGTGTGTAAAGAATTGATTCGCTATAATCGCAAGCTTATATTTCTAGGCAAGTTTTTAACGAATATGTCGTTACTAGTTCTTATATCATTCCGGCTAAATAACCAGAATATCGGTATCGTTACGCTGTTACTAGTGGGTAGTTACTAGTTGACCATTTTGTTAACACTACTCAACCGGATTTGATATTAGCAAGCAACATTATGCAAAGCTTGTAGGACTTAAGCATATAAGAAACTTAACACCCCTCCAGAATTTCATCATGAATACATTTTGGCAAAAATTTACCTTAACTCATGTTCCGCTGCAAGATTGGCGCAGCGGAAGTTACTTACACCAATCAGTAGTTGGGATATTACGTTCGTGGCGACAAAGTAGCTTGCTGATGCAGTGGGCAGATGAAATTGCAGCAGTACTTTTGAGCTTAGTATTTGTCTTAGCACCTTTTGTATCGAGTACGCTTGTCGGCTTACTTTTAGCTGCTTGTGGCGGTTTTTGGTTATTGATTACTCTTACCGATCTCCGCGATCAGGCTAAGTTAACTCCTGTCCACCTCATCGTTTTACTTTACTGGGGAATTGCAACTGTCGCGACTGCGTTATCACCAGTAAAAACCGCAGCTTTTGTCGGATGGACAAAGCTAACATTGTATCTCTTAATGTTCGCTCTAGCTGCAAGAGTTTTGCGCTCGTCGCGAATTCGTAGTTGGATGATTGCAATCTACTTACACGTAGCACTCATCGTCAGTGTCTACGGACTACGACAATGGTTTTTTGGCGCAACTGCACTCGCAACTTGGGTAGATCCTGAGTCACCTTTATCGAAAACAACTCGCGTTTACAGTTATCTAGGTAATCCTAATTTACTTGCAGCATATCTTTTACCCGCGATCGCCTTGAGTGCAATGGCGATTTTTGCTTGGCGCGGCTGGATTCCTAAAGCTCTAGCACTCACAATGTTTTTAGTCAATAATATTTGTTTAGTCTTAACATTTAGTCGCGGTGGCTGGATTGGCTTACTTGCGCTGGCTGTCAGTTTGTTGGTGTTGCTTGTATACTGGTTGAGCATTCAACTACCACCTTTTTGGCGCAAGTGGTCATTACCCATTTTATTGGCGGGGATGCTGAGTGTTTTAATTCTAGCGATATTATTTGTAGAGCCTGTACGCGATCGCTTCTTGAGTATTTTTGCAGGACGCGGCGACAGCAGCAACAACTTCCGTATCAACGTTTGGCTAGCTGTCATTGAGATGATTCGCGATCGCCCAATTATAGGAATTGGTCCTGGCAATAATGCTTTTAACTTAGTTTATCCACTCTACCAACAGCCTAAATATACTGCGTTGAGCGCCTACTCTGTTCCGCTAGAAATTGCGGTAGAAACTGGTTTAATTGGTTTATTCTGTTTTTTGTGGTTAATTGTTGTCCTCTTTAGTCAAGGATTAACGCAGTTGCAGCGCTTACGTCAACAAAATACGCGAGAAGGATTTTGGTTAATGGCGGCGATCACAATTATGGTAGGTATGCTAGCCCACGGAACTGTAGATACCGTTTGGTATCGACCCGAAGTTAGTACGTTATGGTGGTTGACCGTTGCTGTAATTGCGAGTTATCTTCATGCTCCCGCATCACAGCCAACACAAATTAACCCTGCAACAGTTACACAACAAACTTAATACACATCTATCAATTTATTCGATAACAAAACAAAGCCTTGGGTATATGAATTCCAAGGCTTTTTCAGATTCAACGTATCTTATCTACTTCCCTATCAGTTTTTATCGCGCTTTTGTATACGCAGAACTGTTTTGATGCACCCTAAAGATCGGAGAGTAGAAGCAAAATACCTTACGGTTCACGGTACGTAGAGGAAGTTGTGGTTCCTACGGTATCAGGTTCGCGATAACGATTCGGTTCTGATTTACGACCACCTGCTAAACCTGCTAAACCTGCTAAACCAATTAAACCTAGCCAACCCCAATCAAATCCTTCGTTTGTTTCAGTAGTCGTTGTTGTGGTCGGTGCGGTCGTAGTAGTCGTACCTGTTGTTCCTGGGGCAGTATTGGTTGTTTGTGCCGCTACAGGAAGCGTAGAAGGTAGAACTGCTAAGCTTAAACCTAGTACACTAGCACCAAATATTTTAGATAACTGAGAACGTTTCATAGCTACAAACTCCTTGTCTCATCTCTCAATCCCTACCTTAACGATTGAGTACTTGAGTAAAATCACCCTTGAGCTATAAACCTTAGTCTTTCTGATGTACTACTCAAGAAATACGTTTCTAAATACAGGTTAGTTTACTTCTATCCTAAGGTGAAATGTACCTAATAGTTCTTCATAGCTCTTTGAATGTCTCGCTGGTCTTGACGACGCTTTAAATCTTCACGTTTATCATGGAGTTTTTTCCCTCTGCCAAGCGCAATGCTAACTTTGACTAAGCCTCGTTTCAAATACATCTTCAATGGTACTAAGGTTAAGCCTTGCTGTTCCACTTTTCCGATGAGCTTGCGAATTTCTTCTTTGTGCAACAATAACTTACGTGTCCGGCGCGGCTCATGATTGAAGTATTGTCCGCTACCTGTGTAAGGCGATATATTGACATTGAGTAACCAGGCTTCACCATTACGAATTAAAGCATAGCCATCTTGTAAGTTAACTTTACCTTGCCTTACTGACTTGACTTCTGTTCCCGTCAGTTGAACGCCTGCTTCATACGTTTCTAGTATCTCGTAAAGAAAACGCGCCTGCCGATTTTCGCTAATAACTTTATATCCGTCGTTGTCACTCATTGAAGATTCCCACTGCCAACGGTAGATAAACACTACCTTCCTTTAACTGAAGTTAGCACTTTTCTACGACGCTTGGGCATACTTTAGCAAGATTATAGTTACAAACTCCGCTGATACTACTCCTTGAGCGTCAAACAAGTATGATTTATCGTTAGATGCTCTACCGTACTAAGCAAAATTCTTAAAACATATTAATTCGTAATAGTTTGACAAAATTATACATAGGCAAATAAATTTTTCTTACGAGTTGATAAAGCACTATTTCTTGCTTATATATTATTGATGTGATTGTTTCACTCCCAATTATTTTTCCTGCCTCTAAGAACAGATATTCAGTTAATTAAATAGCATTATAACCTCTATTTAGGGATGCCGAGCTTTTAGTTTTCATATTAAAAGATTATTTGATATACCATTTTACATTAAATAATTAATTAATACATAAAAACTATACTTTGTGTCGCTACTTAATTAACCAAATCTGTTGCAATAACTATTTAAAGTTATTAATAATTAATAAATCACTCTTAGTTTTTATAAACTCTAAAAAATCTTCAAAAGGAGATGAAATATGCTAAGCAGTTTATTGTTAAAAGCTTCTGCCTTTAGTCTTTGTTTCTTGTTTGGAATAGCAACTGAAGTCTTTGCTAAACAATTTGATGAATCTACTCCAGCAATCCAAACGAGTAAAAATGAATTAAAACTTGCAGCATTCAATCCAGGAGTCATCAATAATTTACCTTCTGGACAAAGATGGCTACGACACGTTAACCAAGAAATTATGCCATTTTGGACAATGCAGTCTGCCCTTGGCAACCCTGTAGGAAATTTTCCTACTTTTCGCTGTAATAATGGTTCGCTTTGGAATCCTAATAAACCTTGCCCAGAAATTTTGAACGCGTCATCTTGGATTAAAAACGATCTTAATAAAGAATATATCGTAGCTAAGGCTCGGCAAACTTATGTTTATGGTGTTGCCTATCATCTTACTGGTAATGAAAGAATGCTTCAACTCGCGAGAAACGGAGTCAACTACATTAGAAAAAATGCGTTTGAAAATAATGGAAGTGTAGCAACTTATTTAGAAAATGGCATTCCTGGTCCTGCCGAACCGCAAAGAGATACTCAACACTTAGCATATGCTGGATTAGGTTTATCATTTTACTATTATTTGACTCGCGATGAAAATGTTTTACAGGATATTATTAAGCTTAAAAATAATATCTTTAACAATTACTACGATCCTAATTTAGGAATGCTGAAGTGGAGTCAAGTATCAAATATGAAGGATCTGACAGCACAACTTGATCAGCTAAATACTTATATGGTTTTAGTAACTCCTTTATTGCCAGAACCTCTCCAATCCCAATGGAAAGCAGATATGTTAAAAATTGTACAAATTATGAATGACAATTTTTATAGCACTAAACATAATTTATATTGGCGGCGAGGAAATGTAGATGAAAGTTTTTCAAACGTAGATTTGGGGCATACCTGTAAAGCTTTTTGGTTTATCTATTTAGTAGGAAAAATGACTAGTAATACAGGTTTAATGTCGTTTTCTGAAATTCAAGCTCCTAAAGTTTTGCAAAAAGCTTATATTAAGAATACTGGTTCTTGGGCAACGCTACTAAAACCTGATGGTTCTATTGATATTAATGGTAAGAAAGTCTCGTGGATGTACAACGAAATGAATCAAATGGCAGCCACTTTGAGTTTAAGCAATCCGGCTTTAACTGAATATTTAGTCCAAACCTATAATTTTTGGTTAAACAATATGGTGGACTATCAATATTATGAAACTTATCCCGAAGTGACCGCATCAGGTGGCAAAGTCCAATATCGTCCCAAAATAGACGCGTGGAATCATGGTTATCATGCTGTGGAACAAGCATTAGTTGCTTACATAACAACTCAAGCCCTGCAAAATAAGCCTGTAGTTCTTCATTATGCTTATAAAGGACAGCCATCAACAGAAAGTATTCGTCCTTATTTTTATGCAGGACTAATTCAAAATCAGCAAATAAGTAACTTGAATACTTTTCCGAATCGTAAAAGATACAAAATTACATTTACTAATATTCAGTAAAGTACGGATTTGTGTTTATGTAAAACAGCTTGTGTTAATAATAATTGCTAAAAAAACTCTACACTTGTATACGAGTTGAATTGTATAAATTTACCACAGCTAATAACTAATTTTATCAAAGCACAAATCAGTCAAGTTAATAGCTTGAGCAAAAAGCAGTTTAATTGTTGAAGGAAAAGTGCAAAAATATGGATGTTTGAGGAAACTATAAACAAAGACAAGAGGAAAACTGTGCATTTATTGATTCCAGCCGCTGGAATAGGGCGTCGGATGGGGAGCGATCGCAATAAACTACTTTTGTCGTTGCGATCGCAGCCCTTACTTTCCTGGACACTCCTTGCCGCCGAAGCCAGTCAACAAATTAGTTGGATAGGTATTATTGCACAACCATCCGATTGGTTAGATATCAAAGAAATTTTGGCAAACGTATCGCTGACTAAACCGACGCAATTGATTGCAGGGGGAACAACACGTCAAGAATCTGTTTATAACGGCTTGCAGGCGCTGCCAGGCGACGCAAAACAAGTTTTGATTCACGATGGGGCGCGGTGTCTAGCGACTCCTGAATTACTCGATCGCTGTGCTGTGGAAATTCGCCATTGTTCGGGTTTAATCGCGGCGATTCCGGTAAAAGATACAATTAAAGTTGTTGATGCAGCGCTCAATATTCAAAGTACACCTGAAAGGCGATACCTTTGGGCAGCACAAACCCCACAAGCTTTTGATGTGGAAAAACTCAAACAATGTCACGAACAAGCACGCCGCCAAGCCTGGGAAGTGACCGATGATGCTGCGTTGTTTGAAAAATGTGGGTTAACTGTCAAAATTGTGGAAGGAGAAGAAACAAACCTCAAGCTGACAACTCCGGTAGATTTAGCGATCGCAGAATTTATTCTGCAACAAAGGCTACAAGATGTCACAACTTGTTAAAGACCTAGGCGAAAAAGCGCTGTTAGAGCGATTGCAGCAATTTTGTCTGCCAGAAGTTGTTGGCGATGATGCAGCAGTCATTGCAACGCAACCAGGAAAATCTTTGGTTGTGACAACCGATATGTTGGTCGATGGAGTTCATTTTAGCGATCGCACGACCTCTGCTGAAGATGCTGGGTGGCGGGCTGCTGCGGCTAACTTATCTGACTTAGCAGCGATGGGCGCTTCCCCTTTAGGAATTACAATTGCTTTGGGCATTCCTGGCGATACTTCGATTACTTGGATTGAGCAACTCTATCAAGGAATCACTCAATGCTTGCAAAAGTTTGCTACTGCGGTAATTGGTGGCGATGTCTGTCGTTCTTCCGTAAAAACTATCGCAATTACAGCATTTGGCGAAGTTCACTCTGAGTATACTATTCGCCGTTCTACTGCTCAAGTTGGAGATGCGATCGTCGTTACTGGTGTACATGGTGCTTCGCGTGCTGGATTAGAGCTATTGCTACAGCCAGAATCAAGGCAAAAGTTGAGTAGCAGCGCCCAAAAAAAGCTGATTCAAGCGCATCAACGCCCTCAACCTCGATTAGATGTGCTACCTGTCTTATGGGAGGTAATATGTCAAACCGCAAATACCAACGCTCATATTCATGTTGCGGGAATGGACAGTAGTGACGGCTTGGCTGATGCTGTGTTGCAAATATGTCAGATGAGTCAAGTAGGCGCAAGAGTTGAACGCAGCTTTATTCCCCTTCCCGATGAGCTGAAAAACTGGTCATTTCAGCAAGCCTTGGATTGGGCGTTGTATGGTGGTGAGGATTTCGAGTTAGTTTTATGCTTACCTCCCGATCTAGCCCAAGTGTTGGTAGAGCGCTTAGGTAACGGTGCTGCGATTGTTGGTGAGATTACAGATGATTCTGAAGTTTATCTCGTCGATTATACAGGAAAAAACCCCGATGAAGTTCTTAGCTTCAAACGGGGATTTCAACATTTTTAAGTTTTTTACTCTAGAGCGATATCAGTATCAATTCCTGACCTGTCGCACTACCTATTTCCACTTCTGGGCGACAAGTTCAGCTAAATCTAACACACGCTGACTGTAGCCCCATTCGTTGTCATACCATGCCATGACTTTTACCATGTCACCACCCATAACTAAGGTCAAACTAGCATCGACAATTGAGGAGGCATCATGACCTTGATAATCTGAGGAAACGAGTGGTAAGTCACTGTATGCCAAAATACCTTTGAGCGAGTTTTCCGCAGCATCTTGAAGTGCTTGGTTAACTTCTTCTGCAAAAGTTGCTTTCTCGACTTGAATGACAAAATCTACCATGGATACGTTGGGAGTGGGTACGCGCAACGCAACGCCATTAAGCTTACCCTTAAGATCTGGCAAGACTAGGGCAACTGCTTTAGCGGCTCCTGTCGAAGTTGGGACAATGTTCATCGCCGCTGCTCTGGCTCGGCGTACATCACGGTGACTCGCATCAAGTAAACGCTGATCTCCTGTGTAGCTGTGCGTCGTGGTCATTGTGCCTTTAATGATGCCAAATTTTTCATGGAGAACTTTGGCGATCGGCGCAAGACAGTTAGTCGTACAACTTGCGTTGCTGATGATCGTGTGTTTATCGTGGTCGTAGTCATGATGATTCACACCAACGACGAACGTACCATCATCGTTTTTTCCTGGAGCAGTAATCAGAACTTTTTTAGCGCCAGCGTTTAAATGCTTTGTTGCCCCTTCTCGGCTGGTAAAAACACCTGTTGATTCAATAATCAGGTCAATTTCCCATTCTTTCCAAGGCAAGTTTTCTGGATTGCGATCTGATGTGCATTTAACGGTCTTGCCATTAACAATGATTGAATTATCATCTGCACTGATATCAGCATTTTTTAACGTCCCCAGCATCGTGTCATACTTCAGCAAGTGAGCGTTGGTTCGTGGGTCAGAAGTATCGTTGATAGCGACGAGATCGATGTTGCTATTTTCTCGACCTACCCAACAGCGCATAAAGTTGCGCCCGATGCGTCCAAAACCGTTGATCGCGACTCTAATCACAGCGTCTTGCCCTCTGGTATCTACTAAACAATGATTACCTATTCTTGAAGCAGATCATATCGCAAAGGGTGATACATTATAACTTGCGCATGGCAAGACTATAAAAAACATTAGAATTTATCAAAAATTAACGTGAATAGAGCTTGTGTTTTTTGATGTAAAGTCGCACAGCTTCTGGCACTAGATAACGAATTGACAAGCGATCGCGGCACAATGCCCGAATTAAGCTTGATGAAATTCCAACGTATGGTAGATGCAAGATCTGCCAGTCAATGCTCAACCCTTGTGATTCTAATTTTTGCACAATTTGTTCGCAAAGTAACTGACTGTGGGTTGCGATCGCTTTAGACTGCTCTAGCTTGAGCGTTGCTGGTAGGCGGGGCGCGACTAACCATTGACATTCGGCCACAAGTTCTTGATGACGATACCAACGTGGCAAAGTCTCAAACGCATCTAAACCAACAATCCAAGACCATTGAGTATTAGGGTGAAGCGTTTTGAGGTCGATGAGTGTCTGAATCGCATAAGATTTTTCAGTACAATTTACCGTTGCGGGAGCAATTTTAAACGCCGGATTATCGGCGATCGCCATTTGCACCATTTGCCAACGATGCTCGAAGGCTGTTGCATTTTTGTAGTGTGGATAGCGTGTCGGAACCCAAATGACTTGCTTGAGATTAGCTTGGCTGACAGCGGCTTCTGCAATCAGCAAATGTCCCCAATGTACTGGATCGAAAGTGCCTCCCAAAATTCCTACTTTATGCCTTGAGTACTGCATTGAATCGCGCGGCGCATTAAGGTTCAAAAGTTAGTATCGCTAATTTTTAACTTTAGTGATTTAATACAGGGCAAATGATTCACTCAGGATATAACGACAGCTATTTGTCCGCCAGAAAAATGACTTCCTATTTCTTAAGGAGTGTACTGAAGCTGAAAAAGTAGCAATAAATATAACTCTACGTAGAGCAAGAAATCTCGAGGAAGAGAGTTCCCGAAAAAAAGAAATTCTTGATATGATATCGCCTAACATTTGTGCAGTATGCTGTGGTGTGGTGTGGAAGGAGCAAAAATGCTACTGAATTCTATTGATTTTAGCGGTAAGCCATTTCATTTTATTGGTATTGGCGGCATCGGTATGTCTGCCCTTGCGTATATTCTTGCTAAGCGGAACATACCTGTATCAGGATCAGATATTCGTTCGAGTCATATTACGCAACGATTGCAGGCATTAGGGATTAATATTTTTGACAAGCAAGAAGCGACAAATTTGACATTTTTCCTCCCACAAAATTCTCCTGATTGTCAAGAATTGCTAACGCCGAGAAGCCGAGCAAATAGTACTTCGGTACTAATAACACCTTATAACTCAGTAGAAAGTATAACTACCAATACACACACAAGTTTACCGCAAGTTATTTGTTCAACTGCTATTAATACAGCTAATTTAGAGTATCGCGCCGCCCTTGATTTGGGGTGTCCTATATTTCATCGCGCCGACCTTTTAGCAGCACTTATTAAAGATTATCAAAGTATTGCTGTTGCGGGAACGCACGGTAAAACAACGACAAGTAGCATGATTGGCTATATGCTACTGCAAGCAGGACTTGACCCGACAATTGTTGTTGGTGGCGAAGTGAATGCTTGGGAAGGAAATGCCAGACTAGGATATAGCGAATATCTTGTCGCGGAAGCGGACGAATCGGACGGTTCTCTCGTGAAACTTTCTGCGGCGATTGGTGTTGTTACTAATATTGAATTGGATCATCCTGATCACTATGGGACGTTAGAAGACGTTGTACAAACGTTCCAAGTATTTGCCGATCGCTGTCAAACGTTAGTCGGGTGCATTGATTGTGAAACTGTACGCGATCGCCTCCACCCGACGATTAGCTATAGCCTTAATCCTGATACCAACGCCGACTATACTGTTACCGATATCGAGTACAGCGCAGAGGGTACGACCGCACGCGTCTGGGAGAAAGGAGAAGTGCTAGGTGTCCTTAACCTCCGGCTGTTAGGTCAGCATAACCTCAGTAATGCGCTAGCTGCGCTCGCGGTTGGTAGATTGCTAGGGTTAGACTTTGCAACAATTTCCGCTAGTATCGCCTCGTTTACAGGCGCTCGCCGTCGCTTTGAAATGCGCGGAGAAACGAACGGTATTTTATTTATCGATGACTACGCGCATCACCCAAGCGAAATTCGTGCTACTCTAGCTGCGGCTCGTTTACAGGCAAAAGAAAACATCAAGATCGTTGCGGTGTTTCAACCACATCGTTACAGTCGCACGCTGGCGTTTTTACCAGAGTTTGCTCAATCGTTTAACCATGCTGATATTGCGGTAATTAGCGAGATTTACAGTGCTGGCGAATTTAATTTAGGGCAAATTAGTGGAGAGAAACTTGCAGCGATGGTAGCCGAACATCATCCGCAAGTGAGCTTTCAGCCTACTTTGACGGCGGTTTGTGAATACCTCACTCAAACGTTACAGCCAGGAGACATAGCCCTATTTCTTGGGGCTGGAAATTTAAATCAAGTTATTCCAGAGGTGATGAACTCGATTCGCCAATCAAGGAGAGCCGAAAAGCTGTGATCGGCAAGAAAGCTTAATTTGTTGATTGTTCGCTTTCGTGGTTTAAATTTATTCTCCTCATATCTCCACCTCGATTTATTGTGCTGTTATGAATATTTCGCAAGCAAACCTGGATTCTATCGATAGTAAGGCTTCGCCTTTAATTGTGACAAAAGTACAGCAATTAAGCGCTAGTGAGGCTAAATCTATATATTTACCTAATACTAACTGTGTTATCAAATCGCAAATTCCGCTAGCAACGCTGACCTCGTTTCGCGTCGGTGGTCCGGCACAATGGTATGTCGCACCTCGTAATCTAGCAGAATTACAAGCAAGTTTTGCGTGGGCTAACGCCGAAGGTTTAGCTGTAACACTATTAGGTGCAGGTTCTAATTTACTCGTCAGCGATCGCGGAATTTCTGGGTTAGTCATTGGGACGCGTCATTTGCGTCATACTGAATTTAACTTCATGACTGGTCAAGTCACAGTTGCTGCGGGAGAACCTTTACCACGTTTAGCATGGCAAGCGGCTGAACGCGGTTGGCAAGGCTTAGAATGGGCTGTAGGTATTCCTGGTAGTGTCGGGGGCGCGGTAGTCATGAACGCTGGCGCGCATAAAAGCTGTATCGCTGATATCTTGGTAAGCGCTCAGGTTCTTTCTCCTAACGGTGAGGTAGAAACGCTCGCGCCGGAACAATTAGAATACCGCTATCGGACATCGGTACTGCAAGCAAATATCGCTGCTGGCTTGGGTAAACCTCTACGTTTAGTAACTCAAGCCACCTTTCAACTGCAACCAGGTGCTGACCCTGAGCAAGTTCTAGCAACTACTAGCCAACACCTCGAACAACGCCGCACAAGCCAACCGTACCATTTGCCAAGTTGTGGTAGCGTGTTCCGCAATCCTTTACCGTATACTGCTGGATGGTTAATCGAGCAAACAGGTCTTAAAGGCTACAAAATCGGTGGCGCACAAATCGCTGAACGCCACGCCAACTTTATTCTTAACTGTGGCGGTGCTAAAGCCAGCGACATTTTGCAGTTAGTTAACCATATTCAAGACCAAGTACAGCAGCATTGGTCTATTTTGTTAGAGCCAGAAGTAAAAATCTTGGGTGAATTTGACTAGAAAAAGCAGGAATCAGGATGATTTTCTGACTTGTCTACACCCCTGACCTCCGACCTCTGACCTCCGACCCCTTTACAAATCCTCTCAACTCGATATCAGGGCATCTATAATTTAATGGAACTTTGTATCCAATTTGCAACGCGGTCAATCTTTATATGACACAAGGAAAAGGTTTTGGCTTCGGTATAGGGAAAATGAAAGAACTAGCCGATGCTTTTAAAAAGGCACAACAAGTACAAGAAGGTGCCAAAAGGCTGCAAGAAGAACTTGAGCAAATGCAGATCGCTGGCGAAGCTGGCGGTGGGTTAGTTAAGGTCGTCCTTAGCGGTAATCAAGAGCCTCAGAGTGTTGAAATAGCCCCAGAAGCACTCAATGAAGGCGCAGAAGTACTTTCGGATCTAGTCACCATAGCTATGAAAGATGCTTACAACAAATCTACCGCTACAATGCGCGAACGCATGGAAGAATTAACAAGCGGTTTAGAATTGCCAGGAATGGGAATGTAAACTAAGAGCTAGGGGCGAGGAGCAACGGGGGAGTGAAAGAGTAACTAGTGGAAGAGTTTTGGAAAGCGAAGAAAGATGTTAGAGGCATTTATTAAAAGAAGTGTTTTAACTTATAACTCTCTTAAACTCATCACTCTCAACGAGTAACTCATCACTCTAACTACTATCCTCTGCTTTCCATCCCCTGAACTCCGACCTCTGACCTCTAACTCCTCAAAATGCCTTACAAACTGCTATTTGTTTGTCTTGGAAATATCTGTCGTTCTCCGGCAGCGGAGAATATCATGAATCATCTACTTGATGAGGAAAACCTCAACGGAAGTATTATCTGTGACTCAGCAGGTACAGGTGGTTATCACATCGGAAGTCCACCAGATCGACGCATGGCGATCGCCGCAGCAAGTAAGTTGGGAATTAAACTCCAAGGAAATGCACGGAAGTTACAGAAGTCTGATTTGGAAGAATTTGATTTAATTCTGGCAATGGACCGCGAAAATTACCAAGATATTCTCGCACTTGATCGCACTGGTCAATATCGCGAGAAAGTACGGTTAATGTGTGACTATTGCTCGCAGCATAACATTGAAGAAGTCCCAGACCCTTATTATGGAGGCGCACAAGGCTTTAACTACGTTATTGATATTCTCCTTGATGCTTGCACTGGCTTACTTCAAGAAGTTAAAGACGTATCATCCTTGAATCATCATTAGACCTACTGCATGAATGTGATTGTGAATAAATTCGCAACTAATTAAAGCCTGTCTACTTCCGTGGACTGACTATTAAAAGTCTTGTTTAAGTGTACCTTCGGACACTTTGTTTTGTAGTCCCCAACTTCAGTTGGAAGGCATTTGTGATTCATGCAGGAAGTCTATTATTGTAATAGGCGGTATTTCATCACAAAACCAACTAATTCGGCACGATTACTCGTTGAGGTTTTCCGAAACAAGCTACTGACATATTTTTCAACTGTACGCGGACTGAGGTGCAATCGACTGCCAATTTCAGCGTTGGAAAGACCGTGCGTTAGTAAAACGGCGACTTGTTGTTCGCGTTGAGTTAGCTTGATAGGAACTTCTAGCGTTTCCCCTTCGTGTCCTACTAAAGTGTGGGAATTCACCCGTAAACCTTCTTCGTACGACAAACGTGCCTCTGATTGAATAATTTGCGATCGCTCTAGCAAATTACGAATCGCAGCACCAAGTTCATTTAATTCAAAAGGTTTAGGTAGATATAAATCAGCCCCTGATTGATAACCAGCGATTCTTTCTTCGGTTTTATTTCTTGCTGTTAAAAATATCACAGGTAACAAGCGAAACTTGGGATGCTGACGAACATGACGCACTAACTCATAGCCATTCATTCGTGGCATGACAATATCTGTCACCATTAAGTGAGGATGGTATGTTTCTACCATCGCCAACGCTTCTTGACCATCAGCGGCTGTTAGCACTGAATAGCCAGACATTTCCAAGTAGTCGCTGATCGACAAACGAGTTCCGAGATCGTCATCAACGACGAGAAGCGTCAAAGGCATGGATAATACGTAGTTAGCATTTCTAACCAAGGAACATATCGAAATTGGTGCATTCTACAACCGCAAGTACATATAAAGGTTGTTCATACATTGTATTAATAATCTTAAACTAAAGCTAATAATTCATCTTCTAACAAAGGTTAGGTTTGAAATTTAAACAAAAAATCACTCTTCACGCTGATTGTTTCCACTTATGGTTATGAGCGATACTCTAATAAAAAATTACCACTCGATAAAAATCAATATAAGAATCAAGTGGAAAGCTGATTGATGTGATTGCGATAAATTATTAAACGTGCAGTTTAGCCCTCTAACGCGCCGTTAACTCTACCATTGAAGCCATAGATGTGACGACTGCCAACTACAGGGACTAAAACCACTTCTTTCTCGTCTCCAGGTTCAAAGCGTACTGCTGTACCCGCAGGAATATCCAGCCGCATCCCGCGCGATCGCGCACGATCAAAGTCTAACGCTTGATTTACTTCATAAAAATGAAAGTGCGAACCAACTTGAATCGGGCGATCGCCGCGATTAGCAACTTTAATTCGTAGGGTTTGACGCCCCGCATTGAGTTCTATATCACCTTGTTGTACTAACAACTCTCCTGGAATCATTGCGCTTCGATTAATGTAGACGTTCTTGAATTCTACTCTTCTATTTATTTCAGGACAAACTCATAGCACTTAATTAGCTAAGAGTGAATTTTCAAACTCTAAAATTGTTCACATTTCATTATATCAGCGGATAATTTTGCTTTGTTATAACTATTCTTTTTCTGTTACTTGCAGCAATGGCTAACGTTTCAAGCATTGTAGCTTTGATAAACAAATAACCGATTTCCTATTTAATTAAATACAAAAAATCGAAATTAGAGGAAACTTCTACGCGCCACTATCGCCCTATGTCTTCGTTATTGAAAAATCAAATATGTACAGTTTAAATCAGCGAATGGGATTATGAACGGTGACGAGTTTTGTTCCATCAGGAAATGTTGCTTCAACTTGCACTTCTAGTATCATTTCCGCGACACCATCCATGACTTCTGCGCGGGTTAACAAATTTGTACCAAAACTCATCAATTCTGCAACCGTACGTCCGTCGCGCGCGCCTTCTAAAATTGCCGCAGAAATATAGGCTACCGCTTCAGGATAATTTAATTTTAAGCCTCGTTGTTTGCGTCGTTCGGCGAGTAAAGCAGCAGTAAAAATAAGTAGCTTATCTTTTTCTTGTGGTGTCAGTTGCATAAAAGTCAGTTCCTTTCGATTTGCCAAACTCGCGATTGATAGCCTGGTTTTCCTAGCGAAGATAATCGTAGCAAATGCCAAATTTCAGTAAACCATTGGCGCACCTCAGTTGTCGAGTCACCGCGATAGCGACAGAGTAAACCTGTCGTTAAGCGCGTAACACCGGCTTCGCCTTGGTTCAGCGTGGATAACATTCTCACCTTTTCTACCACGTCAGGTGATACAGGTTGTCCAATCCAAACAAAACTGCCAATGATCGATTTTCCAGCTAAACCATGAGGGCTATCGATAACTTTCGCATCTGGGCGTAACTGTTGGCGATCTATCCATAAAGGACGTTGTTGCTGCCAAACTTCGGTATGCGATCGCCAGTTTCCCTGTAAAAACTTCTCTCCCCTAGCACTGCGACCAAAGCGGGTAATTTCCCAGCCTGTCCAGGTAGCACCAGGTGCTAATTCTACACGTAAATCCTGCCGATAGATTGCACCATTAAACACAATAGTTTCTTGCGGAAACCACTCTAAGCAAGCATTACTGTCAACTTGTACCTGAATATTCTGCCCGGCTTCCCAGCCATTACTGCGATAAATCTTACTGGCAGCGGCGGTTGTAATAAGTGTGTGCGCTTTTTGTTGTAGGTGAAAATTAAGCGAAAGCTTGTCGCCACCGACAACACCACCAGCGGTGTGTAAAATGACGCTATGACAAACTTCTGCTCCTTCGGGATAAAAAGGTCTTTGGACTTTTAACGGTGCTTGCATTTGTTGGTGAGTTACTGTCGTCGCACCATCAACCCAGTTATACACCATATTTAAGCTACCGTGCCAAGAATTAGGCTCCTGAGAATTGTTGAGTTCTAGCAAGCGCGACATATTTTGATGACCTTATGCAGGTAGTGTGACACGTTAGGCACAAATCTTTTGAATTCTATAGCGTAAATTTGCTTAATTATAAAATTTGAAATCATGAACCTAGCAAGCTTTCTCAGTAAGAACTCGGTTGGATGCTTTGCTAAGTTAGCGCTAGTTTTGTTGTCATGGTGAATTATCTACAATCTGCAATTATGTCATCAGTAAATATGAAACGAAGTCATCCATTGACGGACTATGTATTTTAGTTTGCGACAATGGAGCATAATTGGCAGCTTGAGCATATGGATATTAGCAGCAACTCAATCAAACGCTGCTACTGGGAAGTTTTCCCTTTCAGTTCCCAATTCTGGGGGAGAACCTACAGAAAAACGTCTGTTCACTGGGGATAGCGGGGCAAGTCACACTCTGTCCAATATTAATTGCTGCACCTGAAAACTTCAATCCCAGCCTGCGATCGCCGCCGCCACTACCACCAAAACCTCCACAAGATTTAAGCGTACCACCTACAGTTACCGAATCAACGACAGCACCTGTTTTAGAAAGTATTCAAACTGACTTTCGCCATCAGACAGATAACTTTGGCGATCGCAATTTATTGATTGAGCCAACAATCCAGTTTCGTCTATCTAATGATGCAACTCTCACGTTCAAGACAGGATTTAATTACTTTGACGAACCGACTCTTGCATCGATTACAAATATTCCGTTTCAAGTAGGATGGGCGGGAAAAGTTGGTGAGATGACACTACAAACCGCAGTGGCGGTTGATATATTTGATCGTCTACCGCCAGCACTCAATTTTAGTGCGAAACTTGATGCTCCAATTGTCGTAA
Source organism: Chroogloeocystis siderophila 5.2 s.c.1 (assembly GCF_001904655.1). Taxonomy (NCBI): domain Bacteria; kingdom Bacillati; phylum Cyanobacteriota; class Cyanophyceae; order Chroococcidiopsidales; family Chroococcidiopsidaceae; genus Chroogloeocystis; species Chroogloeocystis siderophila. The sequence continues at coordinate 158,191 of NZ_MRCC01000010.1, forward strand.
AAGTTGCACCTTCCGGTGAATTGCGATCAGGTGTTGTGTTATCAGCGGCTTTGGAACAGGGTTCGTATAAATTTAATGCGCAAACGTTAGAAAATCAAATTACAGCTTGGCGATTGGAACCAAGTTTATATTGGCAAATTGATCGCGATACCAGCTTTTTTTTTCGACATTGCGCTGGGGTAGTTACAACGATGGTAATTCAGAGTGGCAATCTTTTAGTCGGTTAGAGCGTCAATTTGGTCAATTTAGCGTTGCAGCAAATTTATTCACTTGGAATTATACAAACGACTTTGAACGCACGAGTGGTTGCTTTTCGCTACCAGATTTTTTAGTTTATAACGCTGAGGTAGCTTGGGAAGGAGACGTTTTTAATTTTTTACGTTGCCGACTTGCGGCTAATTTAGGACAACAACGCCTGCGAGGAGAAATGGACAACGCGAATAGTTATCAAGCGCGATGTACAGCAAAAATTTCTAATGATATTGAAGCAGACCTTGATTATAGCTTTAGTAACGCCCGCAATCAAGATACTGGCGGTAGTGCTTACGGTGGCAGTTCGCTAACAGGTCAAGTGCGGATTAGCTTTTAGTGTCGGTGTATTGATTCTATTTTGCGACTGGGAAGAATAAAGTTGTAAGGCGGGTCAAGTGCAATTGCAAACTTAATGAGGCTTCACTTTCATGAATTCTGATAAAGCTAATAATATGCTTTAGCATTCATTATTATTTAAGTACTGAATTGAGGTGAATGAATATCATGTTGAAGAAAACGTAAATAAGTCATTATTTATGTAAAATCCCTGTATTTATATCTTGCCGATAAATTAAATCAATGCCAAAATAGCAAAGTGAAAATAAGTTGACAATAAAACTAAAAACTATGAATTCTATCAAAATTGTGCAGCCTTTAGGTATTTTAGATGGTATTAGAGGTAATCAATTTCGGCGAGAAGTTAGTGATGTCGTTGCTGCTGGTGCTGATATTGTATTAATTGATCTGCAAAAGGTGAATTTTATTGATAGTTCTGGTTTAGGAGCTTTAGTTTCTGCAATGAAAACAGTACGTAGTGCTGGTGGGAAACTATTTGTTTGTTCAGTCAACAATCAGGTAAAAATGTTATTTGAACTAACAAAAATGGATCGCGTTTTTGAGGTTTTTGCCGATCAAGATGAATTTAATCAAAGAGTCTTAGCCAACAAGTAGTTGATTTTCTCATATTTATAGAAAATAAGATTATTTTGCTCAATTTAACTGAACAAAATAATGATTTACATTAAAATTATTCAACTTTTGGACTTTCTCAATTGTTACTTGAAATAACCAATATGTACAAAATTTTCTAAATATTTAGTAACCCAATCAGCAAGATTTTAAAGTAGTAGTGAGTAATTTCGTATAATTTCATAATTAGGTTCAAATCGAATCACTTAAAATTAATTCTTATTAAAGAAAGGTCATCATCAAAATTATTGCCATGATTTAAAGCTTGAAGCTGGTTTAGGATCTGCTTCAAATGTATGTTTTGTTGGTGTGAATCGACTATCAACCGGATGAAGGCTTTTTTTCCCCAAATCCTACCATCAGGTTGAAAAATTTCGTAAGCGCCATCACTAAAAATATATACAGTACTCTTTTCTTGTAAATATATAACGTCTTGTTCAAATTCAGTCTCAGGTAAAAAGCCGATAGGTAAACCTGATGAATCTAACTGCTTGACTTGCAGATTTGCAGTCGTACTTGCTAATAAAATAGCGGGTGGATGACCAGCACTAGCATAACTAAGTTGGCGCTGAATGCGATTATATACTCCATACCAGATTGTGAAGTATTTTTCGCCATGGTCGCTCATTTGAAAAGTGTTATTCAGCGATTTTAAAACTGCATTAGGTTGATAAAAATTGGTGTTAGGCAAAGATTGCGATCGCAACATATTTAGTACTGACACAGATAGCAATGCTGAACCTACACCGTGTCCTGAAACATCGAGTAAATAAATAACTAAATGCTGGTCATCTAACCAGTAGTAATCAAAGCAATCGCCTCCGAGTTGCGTGGAAGGAATAAATAAGCTTTCGGTTGTTACAGTTCCTTTAAGGGGTGCAGGAAGAAGCGATCGCACATAGCTACTTGCTTCGGCTAATTCGGTTTCTAAAAGTTGTTTTTGATGTTGTAAATCTTGATTGAGTTTTTCTAAAGATTGCTTTTGGGCTTGTAAATCTTGATTGAGTTGATATAAACGTAATCCTGCTCGTACTCGTGCTTTTAATTCATTGACGTCAATTGGTTTCGCTAAGAAATCATCGGCTCCCGCATCAAGCCCCATGATTCGATCTTCAACTTTTCCACGTGCAGTGAGTAGAATAAAAAAAGTCGTAGCTAGTTTTGGATTAGCTTTGATTAAACGACATACATCCAGTCCATTCAAATGAGTCATCATCCAATCACAAATAATTAGCGCTGGATGTATTTGTTGTGCTTGGCTAATTCCCGCTTCACCATCACTAACAACTATGACATCATAGCCTTGGTTTTGTAATGCTCTTTTGAGGACTACTCGAATTGTAGGATCGTCATCAATAATGAGGATTTTAAACATAAAAAAAATAAATATTCACGTGTGTAAAAACTTATTAATTTTGCTTTAGTGATTTAAATCTGCTATAGTTTATATATTATTTAAAATTTGGTTGATTGACAATTGTTTAACAAAATAAATCTCCAAGTTAATACCGATCTTTCAGTTGCATCGCAGGTTATTTCATGGTTTGAGCAATTAAATTATCCAGAGAATACTGATATAAAAATATGGTGGCAGTGTCAAACATTGCTACAAGAAGGTTTTACGAATATTGTCGAGCACGCGCATCGAGGGCTGCCTAAAGAAACTCCGATTTTATTAGAAGCAATCAGAAATACTGAGGCAATAGAAATTTATATTTGGGCATACGGTGTAGCGTTTGACATAGAGCAAAAACTCAAAGAACTTCCTGAGATTGAAAAAAATGAGGGTGAGAGAGGACGCGGTTTGAAGATTATGTCTTTACTCGCGGATGAGATCAGCTATACACGTGTAGCAGGCGATCGCTACTGCTTGTATATGAAAAAAAAACTGCATAACTTAAACATTTTGAGCGATTAAAAAACTTTGAAGACGCTTATTAAATGCTTCAATTTCTGCGGCTAACTCATTAGCACCTATCATATTTTGACTGCGCATTTTTTGTTCAAGTGTTGCAGCAGCTACGTGCATAGGTGTAGCTCCAACATTAGCGCTAGCACCTTTAAGATGATGGGCTTGTTGCTCAATTTGCTGCAAATCAGCGTTAGCAATTGCTGTTTTTAAGATTTCCAAACGTGCTTGGGTATCTTCAACAAACATCTGTAATAATTCAATTTCAAATTCTTTGCTACCTTCTGAAAGTTGATGCAGTTGTTGCCAGTCAATTAAGCGAACGACAGAATTAGTTATTGTGTCTTGCTGTACAGTTGCTGCTTGTTCTAAATGACAACTCCAACGCTCTACTACCGCAGCTAACTTTTCTTTGATGACTGGTTTGCTAAGATAATCATTCATCCCTGCATCGAGACACCTTTGTTGGTCTTCTTGCATTGCATTAGCTGTCATTGCCACAATGATTGGTTGTCGCTCATTCGCAAAACGGCTTTTTCCCCAGCGGCGAATTTCGATTGTTGCTGCGATACCATCAAGAGTTGGCATTTGGCAATCCATCAAAATTAAGTCGTAGGGATTTTTTTCAATTAGGTCTAAAACTTCCTGTCCATTTGCAGCAACATCAGCAGTATATCCCAAAGCTTGAAGTTGCTTGAGCGCGACTTTTTGATTAATTAAGTTATCTTCAGCTAGCAAAATTTTTAGTTTAGATGTATGATTTGGTGATTCAGTGGAAGCTAGTAGTTGGGGGGCGATCGCATGATTATTTGCACTACTTAAACGGTTTAGCTCAGTTTGCGCTTCTAAGCGAGTCATAATAGTATTTAGCAATTTGTAAGGAACTTTTTCTAGTAGTGCCAACACTTCTTTGCCATTTGTGGCAATATCTGCGGTGTAGCTTAAGCTGCGGAGTTGATATTTGTCGTTAACCGCAATTGTTGAAGTAGCTTGAGAATCTGAAGCGGAATTTGCTGCATCAAGGTTGAAATTAAATCGGCTTTCCAAAATATTTGTAATTGTGTTGAGTAATCGCGATGACTTTACTGGTTTCGATAAGTAGGCTGCAAATCCAATTTTTTTTGCCTGTTGTACCTCATCACGTTGATTAGTAGAAGTAAGCATAATCAGCGGTAAATCTGCCAGTTTAGGGTTCGCTTTGATTTGTACACCCAAAATTAAGCCATTAATTTCGGGCATTTGCATATCAATTAAGGCAAAATCATATGGTGTGTTCTGCTGCGAGGCATGAAGTAAGGTATTGATGGCAACCACAGCATTTTCCGCCTCATCGACGTGCATACCCCAGCGCGTCGCTTGATGGTAAATTACTTTACGATTAGTTGCATTATCGTCAACGACTAACAAGCGCAGATTGGGCAAATCTTGCAAGCCTTGTATTGGTTGAATCAAATCGATTTGTTTGGTAAACGGAATTTCAAACCAAAACTTTGAGCCTAAGCCTACTTGACTTTCAACGCCAATTTCTCCACCCATTAAAGTAACAAGTTGCCTGCAAATCGCCAGCCCTAAACCAGTACCGCCATACTTACGAGTCGTAGAAGCATCTACTTGGGTAAAAGGGGAAAAAAGATTGTGCTGATCTTCAAGACTAATGCCAATTCCTGTATCTGCAACTGTAAAGCGGATTCTTGCAGTGGTAGAAGTTTCTGATTGTAACTCGGCGCTGACTACGACCTCTCCATTACTCGTAAATTTAATCGCATTGTTAATTAAGTTAGTTAGAACTTGCCTTAGTCGTCCAGCATCTCCTTGAAGACGGGTAGGTACGTTGTGATAAATCAGTCCGGCAATTTCTACGTCTTTTGTGTGGGCTTGAGGCGCAAGTAATTCTAATATCTCGTCGATACACGTTGATAAATCAAAATTAAGTGTTTCCAACTTTATTTCCCCAGCTTCGAGTTTGGAAAGATCCAAAATCTCGTTGATCAAACTAAGTAGCGCATCTCCGCTAGTGCGAATTGTTTGGAGAAAATCTCGTTGTTCGGGTGTGAGAGGAGTATCTAAGAGTAAGCCTGTCATTCCTAACACCGCATTCATCGGCGTCCGAATTTCATGACTCATATTAGCGAGAAAGGAACTTTTTGCTTGGGACGCTAATTCGGCTTGGCGATGCACAATTTCAAGTTCTTGACGCTGGCGGGTTTCGGCTTCGAGAAGCTGGGCTTGGGCGAGGGCAATACCGACTTGATCGGCAAGTTGGCGGAGGAGATCAATTTCAAAGCGATTCCATTGTCTGAGATCCGAACATTGATGAACAATGAGCAAGCCGCATAATTCTTCTTTTAAAAGAATCGGGACAACTAAATTGGCTTTGACACCAAATTGTGCGAGGAGTTCGATGTGTTTTGACTGAACCTCGGCGATTTCAATGTCTGCAATGCTTTGTGGTTGTATTTGGCGGTATTGCTGGAGGTGATACTGTTGGAGGTATTCTTCCTGGAAGTAGGAATCAGTAAGATGTTGCCCGCGAATCGTCGGTAATTCAGGAACAACAGCTTCAGCAACAATGCTACCAACACCATCAGGTGTGACATGGTAAATTAAAACGCGGTCAGTTTGGAGAATCTTTTGAACTTCAGTAACGGTCGTTTGGAGAATGTCTTCAATTTGTAGCGACTGACGAATTTTGAGTGTGATTTCCGTGAAGAGTTGCGATCGCTGCGTTTGCAGTTGCAGTTGTTCCTCGGTTTGTTTTTGTTCGGTGATATCAATCGCCACCCCACCGAGTAATTGCTGTCCAGCGGCGTCGTTGATGGGAAATTTGAAGCATAACCAATAGCGCCACTGTCCGTCAGGAGTCGGAATATACTCGATGAACTCAACGGTTTGTCCTGTTGCAAGAACTGCCAGATCGTTTTCTCGCAACTGTTGTGCTGTTTCTTCTGGCAGCCAATTAATATCTACCGTACCTTGCATATCGGCAAGTTTTACATTAAAAGCGCGTTCTAGTGGTTCGTTGACGTAAAGATAACGTCCTTGTACATCTTTAATAAACGCGGTGACTGGGCTATTGTTCATAAAGGTTTTGAAGCGTTCTTCACTTTCGCGGAGTGCCGATAAAGCTTGTTCGCGTTCGGTAATATCGCTTGCAATTGTCATAAACCCAGTGATGTTATCTTGAGAATCGCGTAAGGGTGTGATTGACAGCAGAATAGGAAAGCGGCTGGCATCTTTGCGGATGTAAGATAATTTATATTCGTTGATCGCGCCATAACATGCCTTTGTCACAAGTTCATTAAATAGCCAACTCATGATATTCGTTGATTGAAAAGACTCGCCAATCAATTGGGCAATTTCATCAACATCGTGAAATATGATTGGTGTCGTTTGACCTATAACTTCTGCGGAAGTGTATTTTAACCATTGCTGCGCGCACTTATTGAAGGTTGTAATTGTGCCATCTAAATCTGTAGAAATAATTGCATAGTTGGCGCTGTCTAAAATTGCGTGTTGCAACGTCATTGTTTTTTGCAAAGTTTCCTCTGCCAGTTTACGCCTTATAAACTGACCGATTTGGCTACCAATTGCAGCCATCATTTGTAGCAAGTCGGCATCTGGTTCCTGAATTTTGCGGTTAAAGACAACCATCACGCCGAGTTTTTCGTTACCGTTATGAATCGGGAAACCTAAGACACTATGTAATCCTACTTTGAGCGCAATTTCTGTACGATGAAATTCTCGATCTTGGCTAATATCAGTCATCCAAATCGGTTCTCCACTATCCCAGACGCGCCCAGGTAGTCCAACTCCAGGGGTAAATTTTGTTTGTGCGATCGCCTCAAACTCTTCTACTGCTACCAGTGATGGTCGATGCCAAATATGCACGCAGTATAGTACATTCGTTTGTGAATCTATGCTCCACAGTTCGCCGAGATCCCAATCGACGCTTTCGCAGATTGCTTGCAGCAGTTTTGGAGTTGCAATGTTTAGTGTTGCTGACTCTGCCAAGACGCGTGTGACGGCGTGTTGTGCTGCTAAGCGCTGTTCGGCACGTTTGCGTTCGGTAATATCAATTCCAGTACTGACGATATATTCGATTTCATCATGAGCATCAAGTAACACGTTACTCGACCACGCAATCCAGCGGTGACGTTTATCCTTTGTTACCCAACAGCATTCATATTCATTAGGAAATTGCGCCGTCTTGATGCTGCTGAACGTTGCTTTGATAGGTTCAACGTCTTCGGGTAACAGCAGTACATTCCAAAAGTATCTACCTCGGACTTCATCGAACGAGTAACCCGTTGTTTGCTCACAGGAAGCGTTGAAGCGCACAATTTGTCCGTGCGAGTTGAGAACAATAACTAATGCACTAGCAGTGTCAACCACTGCAGAAATAAAGTTGCGTTCTGTTTCAAGTGACTCCTCAATCTGCTTGCGTTGTGTAAATTCGCAGTAGATTAAATAGTAAACATACGTAAGAATCACAAAAATGATAAAAATAGCGCTCGTCAGTGTAATTAGCGTATTGCGGACACTCGTCTGTTCAGAAGTTGATTGTTGCTGTAAGCTTGTTTTTTCCACATTTTCGATCTCGCGGATATACTCGCGAATAATATCCATCAGATCCTTTGCTTTATTCTTTGCAACTAATTTTGCAGCTGTTTCAAATCCTTGATTTTGGCGCGCATCAATTGTTGTTTTCAGTAACTTTAGTTTACTGTTAATCAGTGATTCAATTTTATAAACTTGCGCGCTTTGTTCAAATTGATTTGCCGTTAACTGCTTAAGCTTTTGAATTTTTTGCGGTATATTTTTTAGTGCCGTATGATATGGCTGTAGATAAGCGTTTTGTCCCGTAATAATATAGCCACGTTGTCCAGTTTCAGCATCCTTAGCGTAAGAAAGCAACTCTTCTAAAAGATAAATTTTTGTTTGAGTTTGCGTGACTTGATGGCTATTTTTGATCAGTCCTTTGATGCTGTAATAAGAAACAGTACCAATCAAAACTAAAATTAACGATGCTAAACTAAATCCGCTAGCGATCTTTTTAAAAAACTGCTGGCGAGTTTTCTGCAAACGAGTTTTCTCACTACGAACTAGCAATAAATCAGCTAAGTTGCGTTTAAGTTCGAGTAGCTTGAGGACTTGACGACCGAGTAGCCGCAAGGCTTCTACCTGTTTCGAACTAAGTTCGCGCGGTACTTTGTCAATTACACACAGCGATCCCAAAGCATATCCTTCAGGATTCACTAAGGGGACGCCAGCGTAAAACCGGATGCAAGGATCTGATGTAACAAAAGGATTGGTAGCAAAGCGATCATCAGCTGTGGCATCTGGTACGAGCAATACATCTTGTTCTAAAATGGTATGAGCGCAAAAGGCAATATCACGCGGAGATTGTAGCTCATCTATACCTAGTTTTGATTTAAACCACTGACGATTTGCATCAATAAGGCTAATCAACGCGATTGGAGTTCCGCATATATATGCAGCTAGGCGCGTCAGTTCATCAAAGGCAACTTCGTTTGGCGTGTCAAGAATTTTGTACTGCAACAATGCTTCAAGTCGTTGTGCTTCATTCTTAGGTAATGGTGCTTTCATGAAACCTTTACGTCCAATTCGCTCAAATTAATGCTTTTGATGCAATGAAGTACTAATGAAGTACTTATGTAGAGATGTAACTATGAGCTATGCAAATTTCACGTGGTTGCATGGCAGTCAGTGTCACAGTCGTCGGTGAAAACAAGTGCTAAGTGTATAATTCCCTCACATTGTTGATTTCTCACACCGATAGTAAAGGTGAAAAATTAAAAATTAGAGTCAACTCATAAGTCAACAGATTTCGTAGTTGGTAACTAACGCTACGGTTTACACGTGTCAATTGCTGCACGATTATCTGCAGCACGTTTTCATCGGTGTTCAGTGGAGGATGCTATGCCAGAAATTCTCTTCAAAGTTGACCTAAATAAGCCATTTATTGAGCAAGACTTAGTAGGTCATAATCGCTGGCATCCTGATATTCCGGCCGTTGCTTCAGTGAATCCAGGGTCTGTCTTTCGGATCGAGTGCAAAGACTGGACTGATGGACAAATTGAAAATAACGATAGCCCAGACGATGTGCGTGATGTTGACTTGAGTATGGTTCACGTTTTGAGTGGACCAATCTGGGTCAATGGCGCGGAACCTGGAGATATTCTGGTTGTTGACTTGCTGGATGTGGGAACGCTACCCGATTACGAATGGGGCTTTACAGGAATCTTTGCGCGAGAAAATGGCGGTGGCTTCTTGACAGAACACTTTCCCACCGCCCAAAAAGCGATTTGGGATATCCAAGGTATTTACACGCGATCGCGTCACATTCCTGATGTGAGATTTGCGGGAATTCCGCATCCTGGCTTAATCGGGTGCGCGCCTTCGACGGAATTACTAGCACAGTGGAATAAGCGCGAAGCTGATTTAGTCGCAACCAATCCGAACCGCATTCCACCTTTAGCAAATTTACCTAATCCTAAAAATGCGATTCTAGGTTCCCTCAAAGGTGCAGAATACGACCGAGTAGCCCAAGAAGCTGCAAGAACTGTACCACCCCGCGAACACGGTGGTAACTGTGATATCAAGAATTTATCAAAAGGTTCGCGAATTTATTTTCCTGTGTATGTTGAAGGCGCAAAACTCTCGATGGGAGATATTCATTTTTCGCAAGGTGATGGTGAAATTACCTTCTGTGGCGCAATTGAAATGGCGGGGTATCTCGATCTTCACGTCGATTTAATTAAAGGTGGAGTTGCTAAATACGGACTCACAAATCCTATTTTCAAACCAGGTCCAGTTGAGCCACGATATTCTGAGTACTTGGTGTTTGAAGGTATTTCTGTCGATGAATTTTCCGGCGAACAGTATTATTTAGATGCACACGTTGCCTATCGCCGCGCTTGTTTGAACGCGATCGAGTATTTTAAAAAGTTCGGCTACACTGGCGAACAAATTTATCTACTTTTAGGTTCTGCACCCGTTGAAGGACGAATTAGTGGAATTGTTGATATTCCCAACGCTTGTTGCACGATCGCAATTCCCACTGCAATCTTTGAAAGAAATGTTTTGCCGTCATAACTGTTAGCAATTAGCAAAAGAGAAGTATTCATGCCATTATACGAATTTCGTTGCGATACCTGCGGATCTTTTGAAACCTGGCGCAGTATGGCACAAGCTAGCGAACCAATGTTGTGTCCGAGTTGCGATACTCTGGCACAAAGAATCTACTCAGTCGCTGGTTTAATTCTCACACCGTCAACTTCTTTGAGTCGTCGAATCGAACAAAGTGCTGAACCAAAAGTTCAACAGCGTCAATCACAATCGCATTCACACCATCATAAGCATCATCACGGGCGACCTTGGATGATTGGTCATTAATTTAAAAATAGTAGTAGATAGGATTTTGTTTCCAGAATACGTCAACACTATATAATTAGGTTTGGCGATCGCTTAAGTGTTTCTTACCTCATATTGGCAATCATTTTGCTAGCAAATCCAAAAACTTAGTTAATTCATACAATGAATGACAGGTGAATACAGTCTTATTACTTGTGATTTGCCACAAAGTTTGTTGAGATTTGGATATCACCTCTATTAAAATTTGCGTTTGTGTAGCGTCTCCTACAGAAGAGAACTCAGGTTTAACTAGAAAACCTAATCTTTGTAAAGCACGAGTAGTCCATACAGATGCAATACCTTCACCGATTAAATGAACTTCTCCTTTAAGAGGACTATGAAGGCGAAATCCTCCAGAAAAAACATCAAACTCTACACCTTCAGTGCAAAAAGTATCAGCAAATGCACCACTTAAAACCAAATCCTCTGGTGCGCCAACGTGTAGAATACCATTAGCTGTTAATAGCCAAACTCGATCAGCAAGGCGTAAAACCAAATCTAAATCATGAGTGGTAAGGAGTATTGCTTGATTGGTTTCTCGTACTAACTGGCGCAACAATTGCATCAATTCTACCCGTCTCGGTAAATCTAGAAATGCTGCTGGCTCATCTAGTAACATCACAAGAGGTGATTGAGCCAAAGCACGCGCAATCATAATTTTTTGTCGTTCACCATCACTGAGTTCGCTAACTTGGCGTAGTGCTAAGTGTGTTGCACCGACAGCTTCTATTGCCCAATTGATGATCGCTTGATCTTGGGATGTTAACTTTCCCCACCAGTCAGTGTAAGGATATCGTCCTAAACTCACCAAAGTATAGGCTGACATCTGTGCATTAACTTTTTCTGTAAGTACCAAACTCAAACGTTTTGCTAATTCTTGTGGTGATAACTTATAAACATTTTCTCCTAAAAGCTGCACTTCACCTGCAATGGGGGGCTGCATTCCGGCAAGCGATCGCAGTAATGTAGACTTACCTGCACCGTTGGGACCTAATAAACAAACCAGTTCCCCAGCTTGCAAAGAAACAGAAATATCCGCTACTACACTCCGAACAGTTTTCTGCGTTTTGTAACCAATAGTCAAGTTATGAGTTGTTAAAATCGCGTCATTCATGTAGGAAATTTTTGGGAATTACGCCGCAGAATCACCCAAGTCACAACAGGAGTTCCAAGCAATGCAGTAATAGCATTTAAAGGTAGAACCATCTGACTTCCCCAAAATTGAGAAAACAAATCTGCAATTAATGCTAAAATTGCCCCCATGATTGCTACCCCAGGAATTAAGATTCGATGGTCTGAAGTATAAAAAATATTACGGCATAGATGGGGAATTGCCACACCTAAAAAGGCAATAGGACCACAAAAAGCAGTAATTGCTCCTGCTAATATAGATGCACTTGAAATAACAAAAAGTCTAGTGTGTTGCACTGTTGATCCTAGGCTACGTGCATAAGATTCACCTAGCAAAAGTGCATTGAGAGGTTTTGACAGTAACACTGCTACCAATAACCCCAAAAGTATCACTGGAGTTAAAATAGTTAACTGTCTCCAAGTTATACCAGCAAAACTGCCAAAAGTCCACATTAAATAATTTTGAATGCGTTCCTGGGAGCTAAATTGGAGTAAAATACTCACAATTGCACTAGTAGCATACCCAAACAATAAACCTAAAATTAATAGCGTCATTGTGTCTTGTACTCGGTGAGACACAACTAGCATTATTCCTAACACTGATGCAGCGCCAATACTTGCGGCTATAACTAAACCCAAATCTCCAATAACTCCCCATTCTACAAGTAGTGTTTGTGTTGTCGTAGTTGCTGTTAACACAACTAAAGCTACACCTAAACTTGCACCAGAACTAATTCCCAACACAAAAGGTCCAGCCAAGGGATTTTTAAATAGAGTTTGCATTTGCAAGCCACTCACACCTAAAGCTGCACCTGCTAGAGTTGCAGTTAAGGCTTTGGGTAATCTAAACTTGAGAATAATATTAGTCCATGTCATTTTTTCGGGTTCTTGTCCGAGTAAAATATTAATGACTTCATAAATAGGAATATTAATTGAGCCTAAAACTAAGTCTATTAAGAATGCGAAAATTAAACCCACAATTAAAATCGGAAAAACGAGGTTTTTTATAGTTTTATCTTTCGAGTATATTAATAATTTTTGAATCCTAGATTTATCATTGAACATTATTTTACATATGCTAAATCGAAGTTTTCTCTAGTTTCTCCTAGGAAAGGTAAATAAAGTGCAGTACTGCTTGGGATAATTTTGCGGTAATAAAATAGCTGATGATTAGGTAATACTTCTGGATGCAGTATCTTAATCAAATCAGATAGAACAATATCTGGATTACTAATTCCTCCTTCCCAGTAATCATTACCACCACTTTCATTGACACGGGCGTTATTATTGTAAAGGTTGCCTGTTTTCACAGCCTTAAAATAAGTATAGCGATTATCTTCAGCTACTAAATCTTTTACACTCTGCCATGATTGGCTAAAATTTAACCAGTAATCGGCATTAGCGGCCCGTTCCAAAACAACCTCAAAAGATAGAGGTAAACTACCAGACGATCTATTGTCCTTCCATAGATAATTTCCTCCTGCATCAGCAAGATAAGTAGCTACATAACTTTTACCTCCAGGCATATACCAAGTCCCTTTAAAATTAAATCCGACAAATACAGTCGGACGATTTTTTACAAATTTAGCTTTTTGCGCAATTTGTTCATATTTATTAGTAATCTCCTTAAATATTTCTTCTGCTTGCTTCTCTTGATTAAAAAATAAAGCAATGAATTTGATCCATTCACTTCTTCCCAATGGTGTATCTTCCATATACTCCGCATTTATAGCTACTTTCAAGCCAACTTCCGAGAGTTTTGTATAGCTATCAGTTTGAGAATTTCCTGTTCCGTAAGTTGTAATCAAGTCAGGATTTAACTCTAATAATTTCTCAACATCAAGATTAGTATTGTTCCCTACTTCTACAATACCTGCTTTGATTTTTTCTACTACTTCTGGTGTATTTACTTGTTTACTATTACTAATGCCCACAAGCTTATCAACTACACCTAACTTGGCTAAATGGGGCAAATGGGTAGTGGATAGAGCAACTATAGAATTTATTGGTATTGTAATGACCTGTGCTTGATTAAATTCTTTCGGTATAGGAGTTCCACATTGAACTAAAATATATTGAAAACCTGTCTTGGCATCCTGCCAAGGATTTTTAACAGTAACGATTTTGTAATGTTTGTGATACTCTACTGCCAATCCTGTAGCATGAGTAATTTTAATTTTATTAGGAAAGTAGTCAATGTTAGAGTCGTAGTTTTGAACACAGGTGTTATCGTTGGTAGTATTAGATGTATAAATTTCTATATTATGGCAAGCAACAATTAAAGTTGCTATTAAGCATACTTGATATAAAACTTTAATGGTTTTAGAGGCAAGTTTTTTTATCAATTTCATGCGCGAGGTTTTAAAAAGAGCAACTATAGCGATCCTATTTAAGTTGTGCGACTTTTGGGAAACGAACCGCAGAAACGCAGAGGACACAGAGAAAAGAGTTAGAGAAAGTTTCTCACAAATCATTTAGGATTGCTATATATCGATGATGGATAGCAATGTTCTGTAACTTTTTTGCCTTTCGCTAAATGTTCATTGACGATAGTTTCAGCTACATTTGGATTAACACAAGTGTACCAAGTTCTATCATCCGAGTAAAATACTACTGGTCCTTGTTGACAAACTTCTAAACAGCCAGATGTTCTTACTTCTACATCTACACCAGCTTTTTCTACTGCTGATTTTAAAGCATTAAATGTATGTTGCCATTTGCCTGAAGGAAGACAGCGAGTAGAAGTACAAACGGAGATATAAGAATGTTTCAGGGGATTTTTGGTAAACGGTATTGGTTTTTTACCTAATACATAAATATCTCTTAATTCCTGATAAAGAGCTAATTTTGTTAAATCAGGTTTACCTTCTGGTAATAAGTTTTCACCATCCACTAAAGGATTAGGTAATAAAATAGTCATCAATTGCTCATCTGCACCATTCCAAAATTGAATTCCCCAACTTCTCGGATGACCTTTTGTATTAAAACGACGATAAAAAGCAGCACGACTGACTTGACGTTGTTTTCTTAATTCTACAGGTGTCTTGCAAAGTGGTCCCCCCAAATTAGCCTCAATACACAAGTGTAAATGCCAGCCTTCAGCCGCTACCGTCAGATATCCATCATAGAGAATACAAAGCTTTGGTGGAGCATTAAATTCTAACTCCAAAACACTACCTTGGACAATATGACCTACCCCTACTTGAGACCAATGTTGCTCAAACAAAGTATAGAGTAGCGATGACAAAACATCACTACTACAATCAAAATATTCATACTCAACTGATCCATTTGTAGATGCCTCAGTCACAACTTGATTTACAGGTGTCACCCAACAATTAAATTCAACCATTTAAAACTCTCCTGCACGGCTTTGCGTAAAACAAAACTATTAAAACGTAGAACTCAACCCAACTTGAAAAACCCTTCCCCCGTCTGGAAAACCAGGAAACAACTGATAACGCTGGTTAAAGAGATTATCTATACTACCTGTCAATACCAATGTATCGCTTAGAGGCGCACGCATTTTAAAATCCAAAGTAGTATAACCTGATAAAAACTCTGTGTTGATATTGTTAATTGGGTATCCGCTTAAAGAATTCATTAGTAACGCCAAATATAAACCTTCAGGATTTTCATAAGAAACTCCCAAATTTAATTTATCCGCACCGACAAATCGTAATTCTTGATTGATTTCAGCAGGATTGGCACTTTCTAAAATGCGCGGATTATTGGCTGTATAGTTAGCAAATGCGTAGACGTTTCTTATCAACTGCAAATTTAAAGATGCTTCAATTCCTGTAGTTTGTACTAAGCCGATATTTTCAAAAGTGCCTGTATTGCCATTTACAGGTGGGATTAGCCTTGTAAAAGCAATTGTATCAGATACTCTGTTACTAAAAAAGGTTAACCGTAGTAAGCCAATATTACCCAATCTTTGGTCAATACCAATATCAAAACTATCGCCTCTTTCGGGTTTGAGTGCTGGATTACCAATGTTAGTAGGATTATTGTTAAATAAATTAGCAATAGTCGGTGCGCGGAAATTTATAATGTAGTTAGCTCGGAGTGTAGTAGAATCAAATAAATCTAACTTTGCACCTATTGATGGTGATGTGAATGAACCGTTCACCAAGCTACTAAAATCTTGACGTATACCTAAATTAAGACTAAAACTGGGAGTTAAATTAGTTTCATATTTGGCAAAAATTGCCCCTTGACTTATCCCATCGTCATAATTTTCTCTGGTTATGTTTGTATCATAACTAAAGGTTGTATTGCGGACATTGGTATTGCGGTAATCAAAGCCATATAAAATTTGATTATTGATAAGATTCCAACTGTGTGTAGCTTGCATTCCATAAGAGGCTTGATTCGTATCAAATCGATTTTGAGATGTCAGCGTATTACTGCGGTTATCAAAACGAGTATTAAGAAAATCAGCATAAACTCTGACTGTTAATAACGAATTATCCCCACTCCCTAATTGGGAGTTCCAGGTTAAATCTGTGAGAATTTGGTCTGTGTATTTGCGATTATTCTCGGTAAGCGAATTGAAAAATCCTTGACCAAATTCGGGTTCAGGAATGGGGACTCCTCCTGGTACTCCTTGTTCTTTACCTAAGTATAGAGTTGATAGAGTTAAAGTGTTGCGCGTGCCTAAATTTGTTTCGAGTTTGATATTAAAGTTGTTATAGAGGGCATCATTATTGGCTCTAGTTCCCTCAAAATTGGCTTCAGGAATTACAAAAGGATAATTATTTTGTGCTTGAGTGCGGTTGTAACCTACAACCCAAGAAATGTCACCTATTGTTCCACTATTCTGAACAATTTGTTGGTTTAACCCATAAGCCCCAAGGTTAACATTGGCTTCCGTGATAATTTCACCTGTGGGACGACGAGTGACAATATTAATTACTCCACCGATCGCATCTGAACCGTAGAGTGTAGAACCGCCACCTGGTAAAACTTCCACCCTTTCGATATTATCGGTGGTAAATTCTGAAAGGTCGAAACCGCCACCGCCGAGGTTGTTAATCGGTCTACCATCCAGCAATATTAATACTTGACCTGTATTAGCACCTCGAATAAATTGACCGCTTAATGCATTAACTTCTGTCCCAACTGTACCATCACCCAAGATTCCAGGCAAAAATCGTAGTGCTTCCCTAACAGTTCTAGCACCCTGTGCTTTCATTTCTTCATTCGTAATCACGTAAACTGGACGGGTGGAATCTTGTACTGTTCCCTCGCGGCGAAAGGGTGAAAATACGGGTTCATTTAACAGTTTGTCGATGACAGTTAGTTCAATATCGGCTGCTTGTTCTTCTGTCGCTTCTGGGGTGTTTTTAGGTGTTACTGCAACTGGTTGTAGGTACGAAGCCGAATTTTTGTGCCTGGGAAACTCAGATAATTGGGTGATTTCTGTGGCTATAGTGTTGTCATTGCCGTATATTATCCCCAAAGCAACAGTCAAACTAGACACAACAACTTGAATAATACTGGTAATAGAATGAGTAGACATTTATAAGCTAAGCAAATAAAAGTTTGGCGAATTAAAAAAGAAAGCGTGCAACTCAACCACAAAAGTGGTGTTGGAAGAAAGCTAGCGTTTGATAATCATAATCATTATTGCATGCGAGATGGCTGTTTACGTTAGCGATCGCTCAACGTTCCCAAGAAATCACCCCAAGCGACTGGGTATTAATGATGAATTCTGCCAGAGTTGGATTTGATAACACAGATGGCTATCAAAAATGGCGCGTGCTGCTAACCCTTCGACAATCGGCTTTTCTAGCCAACGATTAAATGCCCAACGCCCAAGTGTGTATAACGGCGGAAGTGCGATCGCCACGACATCAGCAATGTATTTAACAGTAGTCAGCCCAAAAGTACGGAAGTTATCAACACATAAATCAATTGTTGGCGCAACTTGAGTTGAGATGTCCTCAGACTTGATTAACTTAAATCCAGCTTGGATCAAAGCCGTGTGAAGTTTGCTAGCTACATGACAATTAGAAAAAATGCCCTCTCGATATTCCGCATCAGAACGCATCATATCTGCAAGCAACAGGTAGCCACCACTACTTAGTAAACGAGCCGCACCTTGAGCTAAATCTTCAACAGCAATATATTGGCTACTTTCACTGAACAAAAGGAGATCGTAGAAGTGTGATGTGTGAAAATCTTCAAATCTTGTTAAATAGAAAAGTACTTGATTGTTAGTATTTTTGATAAACCTTTCTTGTTGAAGTGTATCAGGGGCTAACCCCTCGACAATAAAACCGCGATCGCACAAATACGCTGCATTACCACCGATACCACAACCTACGTCAAGCACAGTTTTTATACCTTCTGGGATAAAACTCATTAACTTCGCTGCATAGGCTTCCTGGGCTGCACGTAAGCGAGTTAGAGTCAATTCCTCTCCTTTTTCCGGTAGTGGTTCCCAATACCCGTAATGAAGATAGGAGGAATTTGTGAGTCCTATATAATAATCTATCGCTGCATTTTGGTAGCGAGTTGGTTTGGGAATATTAGTTGCTTTTGGCTTGATCATTAAGGCACACAGTAAATGTTAGGTGATTAGGCTTGGTTGAAATTCTTCCCATCGTTTGCACACTTGTTCGTAACAATTGAGTGGAGTAATCTTTAGCTGATGTAAGAGATTGACTTCAATTTGAGGATAAGCTTTTAGCATTAAAACAATGTCTTGATGGGGATTGTATGTTGCAACTGCGGGGAGAATAGAGGAAATTATTGATGAGCTAGTAGATTGCGATCGCAAGTAACACTCAATCAGATTAGAAGGCATAAATTGAAGTGTGAAGGAAATTGTATCGAGATTTGTCATTGTAGAGTAAGTAACAGAGGTGTCCACATCACAAATGACAACTCCCCGCCCAAATGACTCAAATCCCCGCCATGCTGCGTAGCCTATTACCAGCAAATTATTATGAATAAAGTTATTTTGCCAGTAGCCAAAATTTCCTTGCCAGATACTATCAGATAATCGCACCTGCTTCCTCACTTTGGAGTCATCGTTGTTTGTTAATTCCTATTAGAACTAGCAGCAATATTTATGGGTGGAATCTTTGCTAAAATACTTTTTTTTAGGGGGTCTGGTCGTTCCGACCAAGGCAAAGAACCGTCAGATTTAGTGTAATATTGAGTTGCACATTCGAGGATCGCTGGCGCACTTTCCTCTTTTGGTAAATCTCCAAAAAGATACGTTAACTTTGCTTCGGCGGCAAAGGCAATAACACAAGCACGATTGCAAGCACTCATACATTTTACGGCTTGAATGGAAAATTGATGCTGCAATTCCCAAGTTTGTGCTAATTCCTGAAGTTGTTGTAACAGTTGTTGTCCACCACTCTCACCAACACGATTGCCATCTTGCCACACGCTGGCACAGGTCGTGCAGATAAATAAAGTATGTTTGTTCATTGATTTTGAAAGATATAGAATGAATTTTGAAGCGCAGACATGAAAAATTATCTTAGTTGTGCTGCGACTGTTTCAGGCGATCGCAAGCTAGTCTAATACTACGGCTGCATGAGAAAAATAAGCTTTTTGGCTAAACTCTATACTAAAAATAGTCGTGTGTATTCAAAATACGCACTTTGAGTCAGTTAATTTAGTTAAGTTAAAGATTCAACACTTGCAATTAATTAAGTCCTAACAATCAATTGCTTTTTGGTTGGTAGTTGTATATTCTCAAGCAGACTGGATAAATTCTTATGCTTATAAATCATCTGTACCTCGCAGATAGATAGGTAGAGTTTTTTTCGGCGGGCATTCTGACTTTAGATAGTTTTGAGCGATTTTTGATTTGAGAAATTCTGAATCTTGAGTTTTGTTGACTCATAATTCATTTAAATTCAACCTTTGTCACTCATTACTTCTTTCACAGCTGCGGGACAATGTCGGATTTACACCGAGCTTTCCCCGTTACCTCTAATGGCTGACCCCCATTAGAACCGAATTATTGATTACCTAATAGTAGCACGATTTATGGTTCACAGCTTGGGCAATCGCACTAAGAAATAATACATCTTAGTCTGCAATGAACTATGTGAGCGCAAAACCGAGCATCTTTACATAACTTAATATTAAAATAATGTAAGTTATTACTTTTGCTTAACCTATGCCAAACCTTCAGAAAGGCAGTAGCAAATCTCGGATTATTGTAATTGGTGCTGGAATTGGTGGACTCACCGCAGGTGCATTATTAGCGCATCGTGGCTATCAAGTGTTGGTTGTAGATCAAGCATTAGTTCCAGGAGGGTGTGCTTCTACATTTAAGCGCAAGGGATTTACCTTTGATGTAGGTGCAACGCAAGTAGCGGGACTCGAACCTGGAGGAATTCATCATCGCATCTTTAGTGAACTTGAAATTGATTTACCACACGCAACTCCTTGCGATCCGGCGTGTGCAGTCTATCTCCCTGGAGAAACACAGCCGATTAACGTATGGCGCGATGCCAAAAAGTGGCAAACCGAACGTCAGCGGCAATTTCCTGGTAGCGAACCATTTTGGCAGTTAATCGCAACTTTATTTAAAGCAAGCTGGGCATTTCAGGGACGCGATCCGGTATTACCACCGCGCAATATGTGGGATTTGTGGCAACTTGCAACGGCGGTACGCCCTGGAACTTTAGTGACGTTACCGTTTACTTTGATGACGGTAGGTGATGCGCTACGGGCGTATGGCTTAGGAAACGATGAGCGCTTGAGAACATTTTTAGATTTGCAACTCAAGCTTTATTCGCAGGTGGATGCAGAAGAAACCGCATTACTTTACGCGGCGACGGCGTTGAGCGTATCGCAGTTACCACAGGGATTGTATCATCTAGAAGGCAGTATGCAGGTGTTGAGTGATCGCCTCGTATCTGCTGTAGAAAGAGACGGCGGCAAACTCCTGATGCGCCATACAGTAGAACAGATCCAAGTAGAAAATAATAAAGCAACTGGTGTCGTTATCCGCGATCAAAAAACAGGTGAAACTTGGACAGAACTAACCGACCATGTTGTTACGAACGTTACGGTGCAAAACTTGGTACAGTTGTTAGGTAAAAATGCTCCTAGTGGTTACAAAAAACGCGTAGACAAATTACCCCAAGCTTCCGGTGCGTTTGTCGTGTACTTGGGTGTAGAAGAAAGCGCGGTTCCGGTTGGATGTCCGCCGCATCTGCAATTTATGTATGATGCTGATGGTCCGATTGGCGACAATAATTCGTTGTTTGTTTCGGTAAGTCGTCCTGGTGACGGTCGCGCTCCAGAAGGAAAAAGAACAATTATTGCTTCTTCGTTTGTCGATCCGTTACCGTGGTGGCGCTGTCATGATTATGCGGCAATAAAAGCGAAGTATACGCAAGAGGCAATTTCTAAACTTGGTCAATTTTTCCATTTAACACCAGAAACGATTATTCACGTAGAAGCTGCAACGCCGCGCACTTTTGCTAGATACACAGCAAGAGATCAAGGTATTGTTGGTGGTATTGGTCAACGAATACCAACTTTTGGTCCGTTTGGTTTTGCCAATCGGACTCCTATTAAGCACTTATGGTTAGTCGGTGACTCAACGCATCCAGGGGAAGGAACTGCGGGTGTAAGTTACTCGGCATTAACAGTCGTTAGGCAGATCGAGAGCTTTTGAACAACACTAGTCACTAGATACTCTTTCACTCACTACTCACCCCTAGCTAGGCTGTTGTTGGTTGTTTCATTTGCGACTCTAGAATTGAACCATACAGTGTACTAGTGCGCATCAAATCCTCATGCGTTCCTTGGGCGACTAAGTGTCCTTTGTCCATGAGTAAGATGCGATCAGCGTTGCGGACAGTGCTGATTCTTTGGGCAATGACAAAAGATGTGCAAGTTTTGCGGCGCATTAAGTCATCTAAAGCTTCTTGAATATCAGCCGCTGTTTTGGCATCAACTGCTGAGGTACTATCATCCAGAATTAAAATGCGGTAGTTGGTGAGGAGAGTTCGCGCGATCGCAATTCTTTGTTTTTGTCCTCCTGATAACCCTAAACCGCGTTCGCCGACAGTTGTATCGTAGCCATCGGGTAAACTCGCGATAAAGTCATGGATTTGAGCCGTTTTAGCAACGTCGATGACTTTTTCTAAGGGGGCATTTGGTTCTGCGTAAGCAATATTATCGCGAATCGTACCAGAAAAGAGCGTTGTTTCTTGAAAGACAATACCAATGTGCGATCGCAAGCTTTCTAACTGAAAATCGCGCACGTCACGCCCGTCAATTCGGACAGCGCCGGCGGTGACATCGTAGAAGCGAGGGATGAGGTTCATAATCGTACTTTTACCCGAACCTGTCATGCCGAGGATGGCGATTAATTCTTGAGGTTTAGTTTCAAACGAAATGCCTTTGAGAGCCTCTGTCGTCGCTCCTGGATAGCGGAAATGGACATTTTCAAAGGTGATACGACCCCCACATTTTTCAAACGGTACAGCATGAGGGCGATCGCTAATTTCAATTTCCGCATCGACAACTTCATAGACACGTTCAGCAGAAGCAGCAGCTTGGGCGATCGCAGGGGCGGCGAAACCAATGAGTAAGATTGGTTGCAGGATAAATAATAGATAAGAGTTAAACGCGACTAATTCACCAATCGAAAATGTCCCGCCAATCACCTGAATTCCACCGACACCAACAACAATAACAGTGATTAGGTTACTGAGTAGAAAAATCCACGGAAACGTATTGCGAATCGCGGCGATCGTCTTCATATTAACCTTCACCAAGTCATCGTTTAGCTTGGTATACCGCGCCATTTCTATCGGTTCGCGCACAAAAGCTTTGACAACACGAACTCCAAAAATATTCTCTTGCAAAACTGCATTGAGATCTCCAAGTCGTTCTTGTACTTGACCAAACAGCTTTTGATTTTTAATGAGAAATCGTGCTAAGATCATCGCAGCGATGGGAACTAAACCCAACGTAATTAATGCTAATTGCCAGTTCATCATAATTAGAATCGTTGCGATGGTGATTAACGTGACGACAGCACCAACCACTTGAATCAAACTTGTCCCGACAAAAGTCCTAATTTGTTCGACATCGCTGGTAATCCGCGTCAGTAACTGCGAAGTTTGTGCTTGATCGTGATAACTAAAACTGAGATTCTGGATTTTTCTAAAAATTATGTTGCGCAAATCGTAGGCGACGCCTTGGGAAACCTTTTCTGCCCAAAAAGTTTGTCCAAAATTAAATAAGCCGCGCCCGATCGCGACCAAAACCATCGCGCCAGCAACTTCAAAAATGACTTGATAGTCGAAGCTAGCAATACCTTGGTCAATACCCCAGCGAAATAGTTGCGGAGTAATAGCATTCGCTGCTGTTAGCAGTAATAAGCTAATTAATGCTCCAGTCGTAATCAGCCAGTAATATTTGAGACTTCCGAGGACGCGGTTGAGAGATTGCATAAAATAATGTGTATCACACCTTATATTTATAATGAAATGCAAGCCGCTTCGGGCAAGTTGAGCGATCAATGATTGCTGCTGCACGGAAAAACCATGCTAGATAAAAAATAGCAACCACGCAGGGTAAAGAACGTAGATGAGTGCCAACGAGCGATACTACAGAGTTCTGGGACTAGAACCAGGTGCAACACTCGAAGAAGTGAACCAAGCTTATAAAGATTTGGCATTTATTTGGCATCCGGATCGGATTCCTAAAGATAATCCGCGACTGCAACAAAAAGCAAACGAGTTTCTCAAAGAAATTAATACAGCACGCGATCGCCTGCGATCGCATCTTCAACAAAAAACCGTCGCTACTCCACCGCCAGCCTCACCACCACCACCGTCATATCGCCCCCCTCGCCCGCAATCAAGTAATACTCGCTATTGGGGTGCAGATTTTAAACGCGCTAACTTGAAAGAAAAAGATCTTTCGGGTCGAGATTTTCGCAATGCTAATTTTACTGGTGCAAATCTCAGCGATGCTTTTATGCATAAAGTTAATCTCAGTGGCGCAAATTTATTTCAAGCGAATTTGTTTCGCGCGAATCTCTTGCAGGCTAACCTTAGTCATGCGAATCTTCGTGAAGCCAATTTAGTGGGTGCTGACTTGAGTGGTTCTGATTTAAGTGGTGCTGATTTACGCGGGGCACGGATTGGCGTTGGCGATCGCATTTTAGTCAAACTTACAGGTGCGCGTTTAACAGGAACGATTATGCCTGATGGCACAGTTCATCAGTAGTTGGTAATTAGTAAATGCCTACAAATAGCCCAAGTCACGAATTCATCACATCGCTTGAAACTGATGGTATCCGATTTGTGCGAAGTCTCTGGTTTGACAACGCGAACATCATTCGCGGTAAAGCTGCACACGTCGGAATGCTACCGAATTACATCATAGTTCAGCATTAGTTGCTGCTGATCGCCAAATTGCTTTTCAATCGACAGTGCGCGCGATCACCCTCAAACACCACCTCAAAGCCTTGTTTTTATAATCGTGATGCGTAAAGCCCCGTGCTGCAGTTGGGGGGTTGCTCTGCGAACAGGATAAATAAATTCATCCGTGATGTGAGTAATTAATGTATAAATTTCGGAATTTCAGCTTTTAGCCGTGACACTGTAGTTCATTTGTACTACTATAGCAGTGACTTAGCAACTTACCTAAACTTGTCTTTAGCTAGCATGAGAAGAATTAAAGCAAGACGCAAATACCTTTCCAAGCAAAGTACGCCCAGTAAGCGATCGCCACAATTGCCAATCCGCCAACCGCAGCAGAACAAAAACGCCATCCAACCAATCCAACCACAGCTACTATACGAAGATACGCCGCAACGAGCAACAGGATGGCAACGCCTAGCCGCACAAGCCCAAAGAATCAACCAAATGGCGGCAGAATTGGAAGATGCAATACTAGAGTTGAAAGTGATCGCCAGTGAAGTAAATTGCGATCGCCTTGTTGACAAAAATCACGTGAAAAGCTCCTGTGAGTATTTCAAAACATCAGTTCCCTGTGTTAAACGTAAACAAGCAGGTACATTTGTCTTAACAACTCGCCAAGTTGATTTATTTCGTGCTGAACGCGAAGCCGCACAATTAGCAAATACACTACGCAGCCTCACTAAAAAGCGAAGAAAACTTATGTCAACATCACCGCAGCGAAACAAACTTGGTTTTCTCAGCTTGCATATTTAGCGCTGTTCACTAGAGCTAATATTAATTCTGGCTACAGTCTCCACTTGTTAGCCTAAGAGTGTAATGACTAGTAAAGAAGTTACTCACCACTATTGAGCAAGTTTTTATCTATTCTAGATATATAGCAGTTAGCAATTAGCTTTTTGGAAAGCTTTGTCTTGAAAACTCCCCTCAACGCTCTTAACCCGCGCACAGGAGTTTTCGCTGTGGCAACGGAGACTCAGGATTATAAATGTCCTCATCTTAATACGTCTTGCTATAGCAGGGGTCAGGGTTAAACTTCCTTCAGGGAAATCACTATGAGCATATATAGTGTCCTAACTCTATTGACTAGGGCTATACAAGAAAAAAACGAATATACGAATCTTAGAAGCCTTTTGAGGTACACAGTGTTAGCGCTACTCTGGATTATTGCTGTAGGTTTCATCCCGCCTTTACTTTCAGTATGGATTATGCGCCGTACTCAAAAAAGAATGCAAGCTGAGTTGAGACGGGCGATGACAGCAACAAATAGGATAAGGGCTAGGCGCTATCCGGTTTCTTTACCTCCAGATAGCTATTACCTAGAAGGAGTTGGGTATCTCATTGGTGACATTAGTTGTAGATTTAATGCGAGATCGCGTTATATTCGCTGTGCTGTCAACCCTGAAGGTCCTTGTCAGGGATGTCGTCACTACGAGCAAAAAGAGGAAGTCTGAATTAACAATAGAAATCAAAGCTTCTTATTATTGGTTAGTGAATGCAGAAGACAATCTTAGCTATATCGTCTGCGATCGCCTATTTATGGCTCAAACGACATAACTTCTTTTCCCGCTTCCGACATACAATATTTCTTTTGTCAATATTTTTTTTGATGTTAAACGAGTAAGCTGTTCAACAGAATAGCTACTTTTTTCTCTTTAAATATTAGACGTTGAGCATTTTTCCCTAAACTTTATATCATTATGCACTAAGTTGATAGGAAACTAAGCCATAGTGAGAAAACGTCGTTAAAAATCCCACAAATCAAACTTTTCGGCTTAATGTCACCTCAATAGTTGAATTTTGATGAAACCGCAATCTCGCCAAATTAAGAATAGCAATCAACATCAACAGCTTTTTCGGATATCGTCAGTTGGTTGGCAAGTATTTCTTTTGTTAGGATGGATAATAGTTGGTAGTATTTTACGCTTGGTTAACCTAACAGCAAAACCTCCCTGGAACGATGAATTTGCTACTGTAGTTTTTAGTTTAGGGAATAGTTTTCGGACTGTTCCCATCGACCAAGCGATCGCCCTAGATACCCTTTTACAACCGCTACAGCCTAATCTCAACGCCGGAGTGAATGATGTCATTCAGCATTTGATGAGTGAGAGTACGCATCCACCAATCTACTTTGTCCTCATGCATCTGTGGATGAAATTATTTTCTACCGATGATGAATTAGCTTCTTTTTGGGTAGCGCGATCGCTGAGTGTCATTTTCGGAGTTGCGACGATTCCAGCGATTTTTGGTTTGGGTTATTTAGCTTTTCGTTCGTTAATTGTCGGGCAAATTGCAGCGGCAATGATGGTAGTGTCACCTTACGGGATTTATCAAGCGCAAGAAGCCCGCCATTATACTTTAGCTATTTTACTTGTTATTGCCTCTTTGTGTTGCTTAGTTTTAGCTATTCGTAATCTTCAGCGGCGCGAACGATTGCCAGTTTGGGTAGTATTACTTTGGGTGTTCATTAACGCTTTGGGCATTGCTGTTCACTACTTCTTTTTCTTGTCTATCTGCGCAACAGCACTTGTGCTTCTTAGTTTTTGGATTGAAGATTTTTACAATTGGATTAAACACAGAAATGAGCTTCAAAAAGTCCCTTATTTGCAGCAACGTAATTCGTTTATACTTACGCACTGGTATCGTATTTATACTGTCGCCATCAGTACTGTAATCTCTAGTTTAGTCTGGATTCCAGTATGGCAAAGTATACCTGATAACCAAGTAACACAATGGATTTTTGATGAAAATTCCTTTAATTTACTAGAAAGTATTCCTCAATTCCTAGCCTGGATAATTACAATGTTCGCCTTGCTACCTATTGAAGGTGCCAATGTACCAGTAATGCTATTCTTTGGGGCTGTATTAATTGGATATGTTGTCTGGCTGCTACCACTTATTATCAAAGGTATTCAAATACAAATAAGCTATCCCCCAACACGATGGGAAAATCAAGCGTTACTAAGATATTTTTTAGCGGCGATCACACTTGTGTTTACTATTTCTTTTAGCTTTGGTGCTGATTTAACTATTGCCGCAAGATACCATTTTTTCTATTTTCCTGTAGTTATAGTTTTATTAGCAGCAGCAGTCACTATCTGTTGGGATTCTAATAAAGTTTTAGAGTTTTTAGTATCAGTAGGAAATCTTCGCCAACAAACGTTAGTTTACTCGTTAAAATCAAAAGGCAAAAAAGTCGTTATTTTATTGTTTGTTATGGGATTATTGGGAAGTATCACAGTTCTCTCCAACTTCGCCTATCAAAAACCTGATCGCCCTGATTTATTAGTTCCAATTATAGAAAGAGTATCTCAGAATTCGACTCTTATTGCAACAACGCACTTTACTCACGAGCAAGTTGGTGAAATGATGGGGCTAGCATTAGAGTTTAAACACTATTATTCCCATAAAAATTCTTCTCCTAATTTTCCTTTATTTTTTTTAGCTCACTCAGAACAAAATTCTTCATCTATCAAAACTTTAGAAAAAAATATATTACAACTACCAAAGCCGCTAAATTTATGGTTAGTTAACTTTTTTCCTACTATAGAACCGACAATAAGCGGTTGCTTAATTGACTCTGAAATTAGACCGAAAATGAATGGTTACAAATATCGCCTGTATCATTGTTTGTAGTTTATAAATTGCATTATTTTTGCTCGTCCTAGCTGAGTAATGCTCTTTTTTTTATCAAAAGACTTATTTATTATATAAAGTAAATATAATGAGAATCTGTAAAAAACATCTTTGATTGTTTTATATTTTTAGTTTCATAAGTAACTTGCAATATCAGAAATACAGCATTTTTATTGAGAACTTAGGAGAAGCTAAGAGCAATCGTACTCTTTCCTAGCCTCTACCAAAACCGATAAATATGTAATACCATTTCACCAAATAAAAACTACAAATCATTTCACCTCTGCCTCTCTGCTCCTCTACTGCCTATTTGTAGTAAATTCAAAGTGACATGATATAACTTCTTTTTTTTGCAGGCTACTGTCTTTACAGAAACGCAGTATCTTTGTCAAAAATCTATATAGCCTTCACTGCGGTGACATTTAAGTTATAAAATATACTTGAATACACGCATATGTGCTTTGTTGACTGTCAGCTTTCAGTCATGTCCGAATGTTTCTCTTGCATTCGACAATTCATTGTCGCTGTACGATCATTGTAAATACTCGACACTGATGCTTGCGAAGCTCATGTATGCCTTGCTCAGATGATTAGATAATTGTCAAGGTCAAGCTAGACTACAGCTACTGTAAATAATATATATTGAGGTGCAAGAAATAATAGAAATATAAAGTAAATAGCAACAAAATGAAAATATCTCCAGTCTATTGATATCACTGATAAATTTACTCTGATTAGAAATAGCTATGTTATGTGAGAAACTAGATTAATAAAACTATAGTAATTAATTTACCTATTTCTTACATTTTGGCAAAGGCAAGACTTCAGCCTTAGATAGAACCTATCCAGATACTGTTCATTATAAGCAAAACATGGAATCCACATCATTTTTGATAGTTGACGATCAACCAATCACTCTTTCTCAAGCACTTAAATATCTTCAAACATCTGGCAAGCTTCAACCTTTTATTTTAGAAATTCTCCGCCAACGAATACTAGAAACAGAACTAAACACACGCAAAGATCTTGAAATTAATCCTGGAGTCATTGAGCAAGCCATAATTGATTTTCGGTTGCAACAGCAACTCACTGACCCAAATATCTTTCAAGAGTGGTTGATAAACAATGGCTTAGACTATCCAACTTTTCACCAACAAGTGGTTTTCAACTTCAAACTAGAAAAATTGAGAAATATTATTACTGAACCACGAGTGCAAGAGTATTTTATTGAGCAAAAGATTTTTCTAGACCGCGTGGTATTGTCTCGGATAGTGGTGAAGGAACAAGAATTAGCTGAAGAACTCAAAAGCCAAATTTTAGAAGGAGCTAGATTTGAGCAACTTGCTCAAGAGTACTCGGTGACTGACGATCGCATTGTTAATGGGATGATGGGACCAATTAGTCGGGGTCAATTACCTGACGCGCTGCGGGCTTTAATTGAGTTAGTCAATCCTGGTGAAGTTGTAGGTCCCATAGAAATTGATGAATGGTATTGTCTATTTCGAGTTGAGCAATTCATTCCTGCTGCCTTGGAAGGGGCGGTTAAGCAAGAATTAGAAAATCAGCTTTTTGAACAATGGCTTGGTGAAAAAATGCAGAAGCTGAATATTAAGCTGCAAGTAGATTCATAAAGCGTAGAGCGTGAGGTTATTATTATCTTAGCAGATTTAGTAGCTTTAATCTAAATAAATTTTGTCAGGATACTAATAGCTAAAAAGAATGCGCAGACTCAATTTAAGAATTTCAAAAAAATAATTTTGCAGCACTCGTTGCTACGCACTTAACGAGTGGCAAAACTATGTGATTTAGTAGTTTCACAAAGTTTTCAAAATTTACCACAGCCAATTGTATTCAATGTGTCTTTCCTCGACTGCGATCGCAGGGTTTCTAGCTCTCATGAGGTTTCTATGATTACGACAGATGAAATTAAAAACTTGATGTGGGATAAAGTACCCTTATCGTGTTTAAGTTCTGAAGAACAAGTTCAATTCCAACATCAAGCGGAGACGCGTAGCTATATACTCGGTGAAATTATTTGGTCTACCGACGGCGAAGAGCAACTTAAAGGTTCTGGTAGTCAAATTTTGATTCTAGCTGGCAAAGTGCGCCTAGTTCCAGAACACGGAGAATCGGTCATTTTGCAACAAGGAGATTGGCTAGGCGATCTGTTGGAACTTTCAGGAGCGTGGAAAGCTAGAGCATCAAGTCGAGAAGTTATTGTTTTACAGTGGAAGGCAGATTTTTGGACAACTGTTGCATCTTCACAGGTACAGCAGTTTTGGGCAACAGTGCGATCGCGCTATCAACCCCAACAAAAGCCGCAAGCAGAACCGATACTCGGTTATCCATTTGTTTCAAGTTTGAATACAGCGGCAGCGTGTTTAACAATGGTGACACAACACCTGCAACACCCAGCGCAGCTAGAGTGGGTACAACGGCAAACACGCGGACAAAGCCCTAAATATATTGTTGAAGCCGCAGAAAAAGTTGGATTGCAATTACAAAAAATCCAAGTTAGTTGGAGTGATTTACGCCAGCTATCGTTTCCAGCTTTACTGCATTGGCAACAAGAGTCGTGGGTTGTTGTGTACGGTGTTAAAGGCGATCGCCTGATAATTGCCAATCCGCTTAATCCGAGTCAAACCTGTGAAAGTATACCGCGAAGTATCGTAGAAGCGGCGTGGGATGGGCAACTTTGGCAGATTGAACTGATTCAAAAACGCGATAAGTTCAATCTTAGTTGGTTTTTGCCAGCGGTATGGCGCTATCGCAAGTTATTAGGAGAAGTTCTCTTAGCTTCGTTTACGTTACAACTATTTGGCTTAGCGACACCAGTGATCACGCAGGTGATCATCGATAAAGTTCTGGTGCAAGAAAGTTTGTCTACCTTGGATGTGATGGCAATCGCGCTGTTAGCGATCGCGCTATTTGAGGCAATTCTCGGTATTTTGAGGATATTCATTTTTACGCACACCGCCCGCCGACTCGATTTAAGCTTATCAGCGCAAGTCTTTCGTCATTTGATGCGCTTACCACTAGCTTATTTTGAGTCTCGACGCGTTGGCGATACCGCCGCACGAGTTCAAGAATTACAAAATATTCGTGAGTTTCTCACGGGTACGACTTTAACCGTGATCCTCGATAGCTTGTTTGTGGTGATGTATTTGGCACTGATGTTTTATTACAGTGTCCCACTCACCTGGGTAGCGCTTGCCGTGATTCCGTTATTTGCACTGTTGATTCTGGTATCTACTCCGATTCTGCGTAACTGGCTCGATGAAGCCTTTAACCAAAGTGCCGATAGCCAATCATTTTTAGTCGAAACGATTACAGGAATTCATTCGGTAAAAGCGCACGGTGCAGAACGCACTTCGCGCGAACGTTGGGAAGGACTATTTGCACGCTATATCCGCACCAACTTTAAAGCCTCAACAGCATCTAAAATCACGAGTAATATCGGTACCTTTCTTACAAGCTTATCGTATCTGCTCATTCTCTGGTTTGGAGCAAAATTAGCGATCGAACAGCAGCTAACAGTCGGTCAATTGGTAGCATTTCAGATGCTGTCTGCTAGAGTCACAGGACCGCTATTGCGCTTGGTACAATTGTGGCAAAACTTACAGCAAGTTTTTCTTTCAGTGGATCGCCTCGGAGATGTTTTGAATGTTGCACCAGAAGCTGAACCAGGTTCGGGTTTGATTTTACCGGCGCTGCAAGGGCAAGTAACTTTCGACCAAGTGTTTTTCCGTTATCGCCCTAACCAAGAGCCAATTTTGCGCGGGATCTCGTTTAATGTCCAACCAGGAATGTTTGTTGGTATTGTCGGGCGTAGCGGTTCGGGTAAAAGTACGCTTTCTAAACTGTTACAGCGGCTTTATCTACCAGAGTCTGGTCGTATTTTAATCGACGGCTTTGATATTAAAAGTGCTGATATTGCGTCCTTACGGCAACAAATCAGTGTCGTTCTTCAAGAAGACTTCTTATTTAATGGCTCGATTCTGGAGAATATTACTTTAGGTAATCCTGATATTACTGCGGAGGAGGTCGTAAAAGCAGCACGGATGGCAGCCGCCCACGATTTCGTCAGTGAATTGTCACAAGGATACGAAACTTCGATTGGCGAACGCGGTACCGGATTATCAGGGGGTCAACGCCAGCGGATTGCGCTAGCACGAATGTTTTTATCGCAAGCTCCGATTCTCATTTTAGATGAAGCAACAACTGCTTTGGACAGCGAAACCGAACAACAAGTTTTACAAAATATTCAAGGTATTGCCAAAAACCGCACTGTCTTTATGATTGCCCATCGTTTTGAACCACTCAAAAAAGCAGATTTAATCTTGGTTCTAGAAAAAGGTGTATTGATGGAACAAGGAACGCACACCGAGTTAATGCAGAAGAAAGGATTGTACTGGTCGCTATACCAACGACAGCAAAATAACTAGACTGCCTGCACAAAAACTTGTACAAACATTAACTATCCCCCTCTCAAGTTCTGACAGGGGGATTCTACTTAAAATGGTAGCGTTGCTGAATCGAGTATAATAAGCCATCGTGAGTGACACGTTCGCGCAAAGTTCTGCAGGAAATAATCAGCAACGCCAAAATCGTCTATTCGTCTATGTTAAATGCACTATGCTGAGCGAAAAACCTCGATCGCAGAAAGCGCACCAAAGTCTGCATCTGCCTTGAGTTGAATATTTAACTGACCATCATTAACTTGTAGTCCTTCAATTGGCACTTTAACTGCCTTTAAAGCACCTCCTGCTGCCGCCGTGATGTCGAAGTTGTGGAGTACAGTCTTGTTCTCAACTATGACATCGAACACGCGCTTACCGATGCCACCAGGACCACGATTTGGCGCACCCCAGTAGTTCTCAGAGAAGTGTAACCGAAGATCAACTTTACCTGGTTGAACGGGTAGCGCAAAGGAAAGTACGCGAGAAGACATCGGGATCGAACCATTACCTATTTTTGCCCGATACGAACGATAGACAGGATCGATATTTGTATTTTGGATGTTAGGTGTACCCAATGTGCTTTCGGGTACTGCGTTGGATGGACTAAATAAACCTGTATCAGCCGACCAAACAAAACCACTAGGGCTAGTGTAGGATGAGCTACTACCAACATTAATGCGATGCAGAACTTGTCTTTGGGCTGTGGTTTCGTTCGCTGAAATTAAGAAATTATCAAAAGTCGCTGTAAATGGTGCGCCTCCTTTATTACTTGTAATGAGCCCAGCTTTGCTTTGTGCCGCGAAATAGCGACCAATCTGACCGCCTTTGAGCGAAACGACGCCAGGCAGGAGAATAATGTTATTATTGTTGCCGACACTATAACCAGCACGGACTGTTCCCGCTTGAGGATCGGTAAATAATTTCAGTTCTAAGGACTGTAAGCTTCCAGGATTGGCGATCGCTGCTGTACCAATTGTTTTGCCTACACCCTTGTTTTCTTGATAAAACTGAATTCCAAGCTGACCGTCATTACGCGCGATCGCAACTACCTTAATATAATTGTCTTGATCCGGTCCCAACATCACACCTGCTTGCTGGAAGCCTGTCTTAATGTTATTGAACGGACCGAGCAGTTTACTACTAATCACCGACTTGCTAACTCTGCCATCGAAGATAGTTTGCAATCCGTTGACGAGCGTATTGTCTTTACTGCCATTGCTACCACCAGTTGTCGTAATCTTTAGCGTTCCTGAACCAGTAGTATCAAGATTGATAAGATTTGGATTGTAGGATGCTATTGAGGTAAAGGTATCATTCTTATTAAGTTGCGTGCTGGTGAATCCAATATTCTTACCATTTTTATCTTTCAAGCCATTTGGAAAGACATTTTCGTAGGTTTTACTAAAGTAAAACTTCAAGTCTGGCGAACCTGGGAATCTACCACCTACTGATGGATCTAAAGCAGAATTTTCTGGTTTTGCATTTACGAACAAGTAAACGTCATCATTATAGTCATAATTTTTGGGTGGTGCACTATCGTCGTTACCAGGGTCGGCAGCAGCTATCCAAGTGTGCGGAATAAGCGTACCTTGAGCATCACGGACTGGATATATTCGCCAGTTGTGCGTTTGATCGGGAAGGTTTTGCGTGTAATCTGTCCAAGCTCCTTCGGTAGTTGGTGCAAACAAGCTACGATTGAGGGCAAATGGGCTATTTGGCGTGAAGCTCACGTTACCAAGAGTTGGAGTTGTATTTACTCCGCCAACTAAAATTTTGGGGAGAAGCTTTTGGTTTTCACCGCCGCTGATGTCATTGCTCCCAAGTACGTTATCAGCTTGCAGCCGTCCGGCGTGTTGGTAAATAAAACCACTCTTACCGCCACTGCCAGGTTTTGCCTGAAACCTGATCGGATCGTGAGGACCATCTGTAGGACCACTAAAAACTGCTAGCGGCCACAGTTGAACTGGCTTACTATTGTCCGCACGTACCCAGTAAGGAGAGTAAACTTCATCACCAATAAGTTGTTTTTGACCACCTATGATTAAGTTTTCAGTACCTATATTTGTTGTCCAGCCAAAAATCCGAGTTATTTCTGCGAGTGAAGGTTCTCTATTGGCTTCGTAGTTAGCTGCATTCAGTCCAGCAAGGTTAACTGTTTTTGCTGGTTGACCGTTAGCATTGATTGTCAGCGATGCGTAGTTTTCCCCGTTAAAAGTATGGGTAGTGGGGGTAGTACTTACTTGCGCGGTACGCTGCGGAGCAAACTGAACTTGAATCGTACGACTTTGATTAGCTCCAAGCGTAAACGGCTGTCCTGTGGGAGCATCAAGAATTTGAAAGTCAGCAGCCCTTTGATGGTCTGCAAGTCTCACCGCGTTACTCTTTTCTTGTGAATCGCCAAGATTAAGCGCAATTGTTAGCGGGGTACTTCCTGTATTATTCAGCGTCAGTGTTTTTGGCGATCGCACTTCTCCTGCAACAGTACCAAATACCATCCGGTTCGAGACGATATTCGCATCTGGAGTCAGAACTTGAAGGCTACTACCGCCAATTGCACTTTGGTTCATGCTACTGAAGCCGTACGGATCTGCCGTACTCGCTTGCAGGCTAGTGTAACCAGTGTTGAGATTACTGGTATTCGGGCTAGTAGTTGAATTAGTAGAAGGATTAAGGAGATCAGTCGCCATTATCTACTCGACTTATAGAGGTACCAAAAAGAAAGAAAGTTCTGACTATGGAAAGCGGTGACACGCAGATTCCGCCGCCATTGGGCGGAATGCTGCTAACTAGACGCACTTAAGACCTCAATAGCGGCAATAGAGGCAAAGTCTTGTTGTGCCGCAAATTGCAAATTGAGCGTGCCATCATTGACTTGAATGCCATTAATCGGCACAACCACGGCATTGAGCGCGCCACCACTCGCCGCAAAGATGTCAAAATTCTGGAGTACGGTTTGTCCCTCCGCAATTACATCAAAGACGCGCTTACCTGCGCCACCGGCGGCACGTCCTGGCGCGCCGTAGTACAATTCCGCAAAGTGCAAACGCACATCAACACTTTGCGGCGTGTTAATCGGCAAGTTCAACGACAGAACTCGCGAACCTATAGGAGTATTGTTGTCACCAACTTTGCCACGGAAGCTTTGATAAAGTGTGTCATCGAGCGTGTTGGCGATCGCTGGGGTGGGATTGAATGGACCGCCGTTGAGCGCGGGGGCAAATTGCGGGTTGAATAGTCCCGTATCCGGCGACCAGGTATTACCTAAGCTATCGGTGTATGCACTGCTGCTGCCTACATTTATTCGATATAGTGCTTTTTGATTTTGCTGATTGTTGATGACGGGTGAGCCTTGGAAAGACGTTGCACTAAATGCTGGATGTCCACCTGTAAAGAGAATCTTGTTCCCAAAACTTGCGGCAATGCCTGCGAGTCGTGCTTGTGGTAGTGGTGTTAGCTCTTGCCAGGTGTTTGATAGTGGATCGTAGGCTGTGACGTCTGCTGAAAATTTTTCATGGGCAAACTCACCACCAGCAACAATAATTTTGCCGTCCATCACAAATGTCGAACTCGAAATATGCGATCGCGCTTTGGGTAAACTCGCCACTTCTCGCCATTCGCTAGGGTTAGCAGGGTCCCATACATGAACAGAACTTTGAGTGACTAAGTTTTCATCGACGTCATGCTGACCACCGATCGCATAAATCTTACCTCCCAAAACAACATCACCCATATGCGTGCGGGGATTTGGGAAAGGAGCCGCAGCATTCCAGCTTGTTCCGCCGTTAAGGTCTAAAGTCCAATGATTGCCTTTATCTTGACGATTGATATCGGCTCCACCAAAGAAATGAAGCTTGCCATTAACGACAGCTAAGCCTCCTGATGCCCGTGCTTCGGGTAATGCTGGCATAGGTGACCAAGAATTTGTATCGATGTTGTATTTCCAAACATCTTTAGTTGCAAAAATCTGCCCTACAGGATCTTTGGCAACGTAGCCACCAGCAATATAGATATTTTTGCCGTCTACCGCTGTACCAATATGATTAACGGGCTTGGGTAGATCTGCAATTTGTGACCATGTATTTGTTTGCGGGTTGTAGACATCCGACCGCGAGCTAGGTCGCCAACTGCCACTATAGCCACCAAATACAAATAACTTACCATCGGCGATCGCACTTCCTGCTTCGGTTCTGCCTACTGGCATCGCCGCGCCATTACTCCAGTTAATTTGGTTAAAGTCGGGGTTAGCACTGCCAAGCGAGTTCACGCCAAAATAGTCAAATGTGACATCGACTTTCTTGGACTGACCTGTGAAGGCGAGAATACCTGCCCGCGAAGTTGTTGCATCTGCAAACAACGATTGCCCTGCATTACTCGGCAGCTGAAACGACTGTAAACTAGTCGGTAAAGCCGTATTCGAGTTGACGCGGTACGCGGCGGTGAGCGTTTTGGTTTGCGGGTTGCCTGTCAGGTACAAGTCGAGCGTGTTGATGCCTGCCCAGTTCAAGTTTTTGATTTCACCAATACTCGTGCCAATGCCATTTTTTTCGTTGTAGAACTGCAACTTCAAGCCTTTGCCATCGTTGACGACAACAAGTTTGGCGTAGTTGTCTTGGTTCGCACCCACGAAGATGCCGCCTTGCTTGTACGCCGCGTTGAGGTTGGTCACAGGTCCTTTGATGCGCGTACTGATTCTAAACGGCTGCGTGATTGTATCTACCGCTACTTGCAGTGCATTTTTCAGGTTATTTGCTGCCGCATTGCTGCCTTGCGTTGCAGTTAATACTAAGCTGCTACTGGCGGTATCGAGATTGATCAAACTCAGGTCGTACGCATCGCCGCTGCTGTTTGCTTGCACCGATGTGAATCCTGTTCCCAATCCATTTTTGTCTGCTACGCTTCCTGGTACTGCTGTCGCAAAATCTAAGCTTAAATCCGCAGCCATGTAGATACTCCTTTAATACTCACTCGCTTGTATGGTCAACTCACTTTGAGTAACGAAATCTGCCCTGCAACACCATCTTTAATAAGTTCCGCAACGTATAAGTTACCCGCGTTCTTCTTCGTGTCTTCGACAAGATCGAGTGGATCGTTCAATCCTGATATCACTTGCGTAACATTGCCTCTAGGTATGTTTCCATTGTTATCTGGTTCCAGTGCCAAGATATCATTACCGCCACTGTACTGCGCCACGAGCAGCTTATTTTTCAATGCACCACCGAAAGTATTGCTTTGGTATTCGATGATACCGTTAGGTGATTTGTTGCGTCCAAAGTCATAAGCAAAGCCTCGATAGTTGGAATCTGGCTTGATACCTACAGGATATCCAGCGTATGCCACTTTAGTCACAGGGTCTACGACTCTAACGACCTCAGCTGGGTCAATTCCACTTGTTGGATTACCACCATTGAGAATGTATTCCCCGCGTTTGGGGTTTGGATGACCGTAGTAACCACCTTGGACGACTTTAAACAGATAGTCGTTTTGGGTACCGACCCTTTGCAAAGCTTCATTCACCGACGTTTTGGGATTATCTGGCGTATTGCCGTTAGCGCCACTACCATTCGTCGGAACGTACAAGAAACCGTTACTATGCCAAACTAAGTCATAAGCATTGCGGATACCAGTTGCATATAATTTGACGGGTGCATTAACTGCAAAAGGATTATAGTTGCCTTGCTTTCCGCCGTAATTTTCAGTTTGGACGTTAAAGCCACCACTAGGGGCGTTTCTGTTGGGGTCAATTTGTAAAATTGCCGCCGTTAAAAGTCGTTCAGGTCGATTTGCCCAGGCGGTATCTGGCGCACCCAACGCACTATTACTACCTTGCGACAAGTAAAGCTTGCCGTCTGGTCCAAACGCTAAACTGTTGCTAAGGTGGTCTTTTGCCGATCGAGGTAACCCAGTAACGTAGTCTTGGATACTCGCACTAAAAGAATTAGTATTTGAGTTGAGAACCAGCTTGGAGATGGCGCCGGTAAAGTCTTTTGCGGGCTGTGGGAAGAGTGGATCGTTATGAGAAATCCACAAGTTGTTGGGATTTTTTGGGTCAAAGGTTAGACCAATAATGGCTCTACCATTGAGCTTCGCTGGCGCGAATGTCTGTAAATTAGATAACCTACCTGAACCTGCATCAATATTCCAACGGCGAATTTTACCGTCAAGCCCCGCAGCGTATAATTTACTGTCTGGACCTACTGTTAAGCTTGCTAGTGGAGCACCTTGATAGACCAATTCCTTTGTGAAGTTAACTTGATTGTCACCAGGTACTGTGGAAGCATTGCCGGTATTAAATGTAAAGCTTTCTGTATTGAAGCTTGTCCCTGACTCGTCTTTGACTTTGTTGGTGACAATAAAGGTGTAGTTGGTGTTTGGGTCTAAGTTTTGACTTGGTTGATAGACTATGACATCATTACCGCCACTTGTACCCACAAGCCCAGGTACTTGTTTACCGTCTTTGGTGCGATACAACTTCACCGTAGATGAGTTTAAGCTACTAGGCGCAACCCCGATACCTGAGCGCGCCAGCGCCACATCAACATTAATCGATGTATTAAGATAAGCTTTCCCTTGAGCATCGCGATCAACTGCAAATCCTGTGACGTTTGGATGTTTTCCTGGCGTAATATTGAATATTTCAATAAAGTTAATTTTGGTGTTAGTACCGCCGATCGCATCAATTGTTAGCCGACCATCATTGACATTTACTTTGACGGTTTCGAGTTTGTATTCTTGCTGCGGAGTGCTTTGAAATTTATCAATTGCGGTAACGCCTTCAACGCGAATCGTGTGTTTGCTGTCATAAACGCCGTTGGGGTTTGGTCCGTCACCAACACTGACAGTTACACTGTACATTCCATTCGGAACCGCCATTTCCCACGCCGCTGCTGGACTATTGAAATACTGCATATGCAGTAAAGTATCAATGCGTTGATCAACTCCAGCGCGATCGCGATCGCGGGCGAATTGGGCAATATTTAACGGTGTATTTGTGCCACTTCTTACCCAACCGTAACCACGCGTATTATTGAACGCTGCACCCGTATCTTTGACATAGCCTGACGGTAAGTTAGCTGCATTCGGCTGGAAGTTGACTTTAATTTCTTGCGCAATCCCAAACTGGTCAAATGCAACCACAACATTTGGTGCATTGGTTGTCGAAGCTAGAATTCCCGCACTTGTGTTACTTGCATTAGCAAGGAAAAACGGCGTACTTGTTTTGATTTGGGCAGATTGATTGACGACTTTTGCAGGTGCAGTGTTTGAGTTGACGCGGTAAGCAGCTTTAAAGGTTTTTGTGTCAGGATCTCCGGTTAAATAAAGATCCAGTGTATTAATATTGCTCCAATTGAGGTTAGTAATTTCGGCGATGCTTGACCCGACTCCGTTTTCTTCTTTGAAAAACTGAAGCCGCAAGCCATTAGGACCACCACTATTAATTAAGACAAGCTTGACATAGTTATCTTGATCCGAGCCAAAGAAAATCCCACCTTGTTGAAAGGCACTCGTAAACTTGTTTGGTGAGCCTTTTAACCGTGTACTGATTGTAAACGGTTTAGTATCATCAATTCCCCGCTGTAGGGCGTTTTTGAGTGAATTATTTGCCCAGGCGCTGCTACCTTTGGTCGCAGTAAGAGTTAGCGTTTTCGCAGCAGTGTCAATATCAATGTTACTAGGTTGGTAGTGGTCGCCACTGCTATTAGGCTCTACTGAAGTAAATCCGGTGCCTTGACCATCTTTATCTAGAACTGTGTCAGGAAGCGTAAAAGAAAAATCAAGGTTTAGCATCACAAATCCTTAATTACTTGACATAGCTGATACTGCCAGTAGCGAATAAAAAAGTAGCTGTGTTTGATAAAGGCAGTATACAGACTTAAGTAAGCCATGCTTACCGTTTTAAAAAAAGTAAGAATAATTCAGGTTTTAGAAACTGATGTTTCATCTTGAATCCATATTGTGGTCAGCAAAGCCAAAGATATTCCTAATTTCACATAACCCGATAAAGCATACGTAGTATTTTTACGCGGATACTCCTCTACGCAAAGCGTGAAGCACGTACAATTACGGAAATCTTCACCAAATCTTCACAAAGGCGGCGAAATATTCTGTCTTATTTGGCAAATCTTTATCGAATCTTCATGCTCTGGTGGCTTAATACCTAGTAACATCACGTTTTCTTCACACTGTTTCAGTAAAATTACTTACTCTAGAAACTCTTGTTGTAATAAATATATCGTAAAAATGAGATAATCATTACAAAATGTTTATATTTTCTGAGAGTTAAATCAGATCAAATCGATCAGCAATCTCTACATCTAGATGACAGATTCTACGAGGATTGTCCGCACAAGAAAATCCTCGGCTGACACACGCCAAAATCGAGAGAATCGCTAAAATTCAACTCTTCAACCCTTAGTCTTATCAAGCACTATAAAATTACAGGTTCTTGAGTGCAGACCTCATTTATCTTTGAAGCCACAATTACGAATGCTGTTGACTGGCAATTGGTTGAGTATAAGCAGAAAAGCTGGCTGTTTTGAGCATTTCTACAGTTGCTTGGCTATTTTGTACCCAAAACTGTCGTCCAAAGCGTACCAACTGACTGCGATCGCCCAATTTCACCGACGCTAGAACCGGAATTTTGGCTTTATCTTTTTCACCTAGCTGTTCTTGTAAGATGCTTTTTAAGCGGTGTTGATAATCAAGCGTTGCCGCTTGCTGAGGATCGAGTTCTACCATGACTAACTGCACTGTCTCAATCGGTTCAGCATCTTCTACAATCAGCTGAATTTGATCGTCGCGGCGGTCTACTTTACCCCAGACAACCATTCTGGCATCAGCTTCAAGTGATGCGCCAATTCGTTCATAAGCTTTCGGGAAGACAACGGCTTCGGTTTGTCCGGTTAAATCTTCGATTTGTAAAATTGCCATGCGATCACCTTTTTTAGTGACCACTGGTTTGATATTAGTCAACATCGCGACCGCACAGAGTAAAGTATTATCGCGTTGGTCGCCGAGTTGCGATAAATTGATCGGTGACAAAAGTCGCGTACGCGATCGCAGCGACTTCAAAGGATGATCCGAAACATAAAAACCAAGGAGTTCTTTTTCCCATCGCAGTTTTTCCATTGGCGGGTAATCTGCTACGGGCGGGGCTTTGGGTGCTAATTCATAGTTGGTGTTATTGTTGTTATTAGCTATCCCGCTCCAATCGAATAAATTAACTTGACCACTAGCACGATCTTTAGCCCGCGATTGCGCCCAGTCAATGACTAAATCAAGGTCTGCAATCAGTTGCTGGCGATTTGCGTCGAGTTTGTCAAAAGCGCCACAATGAATTAAAGCTTCTAAAGTACGACGGTTAACAGCGCGTAAATCGACGCGATCACATAAATCAGCTAGCGATTGAAATTCGCCTTTCTTGTCGCGGGCTTCTAAAATGGATGCGATCGCATTTTGTCCGACATTTCTCACAGCGGATAAGCCAAATAAAATTTTCCCTGCGACTGGTGTAAAATCCACTCCAGAGCGATTAATGTCTGGCGGTTCGATCTGAATATTCATATTCAGACATGTAGAAAGATATTTTTGGATTTTATCGGTATCACCACTGTTTGCCGTCAGTAATGCTGCCATGTACTCTACAGGATAATTCGCTTTTAAGTATGCAGTTTGATACGTGACATAACCGTATGCCGTCGAATGCGATTTATTAAAACAGTATTCCGCGAATTTGACCATTTGGTCGAATAATTCTTCAGCAACTTGCTTTCTCACACCATTTTTTGCTGCACCATCAACAAAAGCTTCTCGATGTTTTTGCATCTCGGAAACTTTCTTTTTACCCATGGCGCGGCGTAATAAATCTGCTTGTCCTAAAGAATATCCTGCCAAATCTTGAGCCATTTTCATGATTTGTTCCTGATACACCAAAACCGCATAAGTTTCATTTAGAATTGGCTCTAACAGCGGATGAATGTATTCTATTTCTTCACGACCGTGCTTGCGGTTAATGAATTTGGGAATCAGTCCGGCATCGAGGGGACCAGGGCGATACAATGCCAAGATTGAAGAAATATCTTCAATACACGAGGGCTTCAAATCGCGCACTATTTGCCGCATTCCTGAAGACTCAAGCTGAAAAATTCCTTCTAGTTCACCTTCTTCGAGAACTTTATAAGTTTTTTCTACTTCTTGCGGCATTTTTTTGACTTCGCCCTTGGCTAAGATTTTTTGAACTTTCCTTTCTTCTAAGGGTAAATAATCGGGGTCAATCTCAATATTTTGATTTTGCTTAATTAATTCAACAGTTTTTTGAATAAGTGTTAAATTCTTTAACCCTAAAAAGTCCATTTTCAGTAATCCCAGCGATTCTAAATCTTCCATGAAATACTGGGTAATCACTGAACCATCATTATTTTTTTGTAACGGGACAATCTCATCTAAAGGTTCAGAAGAAATAACGACTCCTGCCGCATGAACGCCAAAGGTTTTATTAGTTCCTTCAATCCGAATCGCCATATCAACCCAGTGACGAACTTTAGGATCGTTTTCATATTTCTCCTTGAATTCTGGTGCTGGAGTTGCATCCGAAATCATCACAGAAAGTTTAGTCGGTTTACCGCGTACAACAGGTATAAGCTTTGCCATGCGATCGGCTTCACCGTAGGGAATATCTAACACCCGCGCTACATCTTTTAAAACGGCTTTAGAAGTAAGACGGTTGAAAGTAATAATTTGTGCAACGCGCTCTGTTCCATATTTTCGTGTTACATATTGAATAACTTCATCACGTCTTTCGATACAAAAATCTGTATCAATATCAGGCATGGATTTACGTTCAGGATTCAAAAATCGCTCGAATAATAATCCATGATGAACAGGGTCAATATTTGTAATTTTTAAAGCATAAGCAACTAAAGAACCAGCAGCCGAACCCCGCCCGGGACCAACCGGAATTTGATTATCTCTGGCATATTTAATGTAGTCCCAAACAACTAAGAAGTAGGTGGAAAAGCCCATTTGTTGGATCATTTTTAATTCATAATCCAACCTTTCTTTATATATTGGTTCAATTTCACTACGCGATCGTTTTCTTAAACGATCTAGCATTCCCTCCCACACGACTTCCTCTAGAAAAGTATCAGCGGTATGTCCTGCAGGAACCGGATAGTTAGGAATGCGCGGTTCGCCCATAATGTGGTAAGGTTCAACCTTGTCGGCAATTTCTACTGTGGTGGCGATCGCTTCTTGAATGACATCATCGGTTAGGTGATCGCGAAACAGTTGACTCATTTCTTCTGCTGATTTGAGATACTCTGTCCCGCTGTAGCGCATTCGGTTATCTTCTGCAATCAGTTTTCCTGTTTGAATGCACAGTAGCGCGTCGTGTGCTTCTACGTCAAAACAAGAAATATAGTGC
This sequence comes from Chroogloeocystis siderophila 5.2 s.c.1, assembly GCF_001904655.1. Taxonomy (NCBI): domain Bacteria; kingdom Bacillati; phylum Cyanobacteriota; class Cyanophyceae; order Chroococcidiopsidales; family Chroococcidiopsidaceae; genus Chroogloeocystis; species Chroogloeocystis siderophila. Next base: position 201,826 of record NZ_MRCC01000010.1, read on the forward strand.
GAATCGTTGGTCGCAATAAATTTAATGCCTAATTCCCGTGCGATTTTAACGATTTCAACATTAACTATTCGGTCTTCTTGCGAACCGTGGTCTTGAATTTCGAGGTAATAATCGTCACCAAAGATATCTTTATATTCTTGTGCGACTTTCCGCGCGATATCTAATCGACCTTGCAGAATTGCTTGCGGAACTTCTCCACCTAAACAAGCACTGGTAACGATTAATCCTTCATGGTATTCTTTTAATAGTTCTTTATTGACACAAGGACGCGAAAAAATACCTTTCCCTTGAACACCTTTCAAGTGCGAAATTGTTGTTAATTTAACAAGATTTTTGTAACCTTTTGTATTTTTTGCTAAAACAACTTGGTGATAGCGAGGACGACGCTTCTTCTCCTCAATATCTCCATTAATGACATACATTTCGTTGCCGATAATTGGCTTAACATTCTTGTTCCGGCAAACTTTAATCAGTTCGATTGCACCATACATGACACCGTGATCAGTAAGTGCGATCGCTTTCATTCCTAACTCATTGGCTCGTTCAATAAGTGCCGGTATTTGACTTGCACCGTCGAGTAAGCTGTAATCACTATGAATATGTAAACCAACAAAAGACATAACCTTTATAATATTTATAATAAGAGAATTAAATAACTAAGATCCAAGCCACCTGAAACAATTTCCTTACAGTTAAGTTTTCTGGCAAAATTTCACCATCTTCTACTGCTGATTCTACTAAAAGTTCTAAAACTTCTTGAGCATTTTTTTAGCGCTTCTTCATAGGTGTCTCTGTAAGTGACTGGCTACATAACATCTTTAAATTCAGGTAATATTATAACAAAACATTGATTCTCGTCCGACCACTAAATAATAATAGTGTATTTCATTCTTCTACCTCCTTTTCACTTATTTGTTTTAATTAATTGCTTGAGCAACTTGTTTGTCTAAATATCTTTTTGCATCATCGCTATCTTTACCCACTATAATTATTGATTGAGATAATTGTGAATATATCCACTTAATATGGCTACTTTGCAGGTTTGTTTGTAAACCCTGCTTTTAACAATATTGTTTTTATTTCTCTAATTTTCTTGGGTATATCATGTAGCCTTCTAATTTTTGGCTAATCCAGCACCCAAGTATACTGTTTCTAAAGGAGTTTCTTGAATTCCATCTTCCATCCTTTGCAATCGATAAGCTTTTGCATAAGGACGAGAACTAAAAATCGGCTCTAGTCTATTTTCAATAAAATGCAGCGCCACGCCATCATCTGCGGCATATCCATCACTAATTTTTCCTGCTGATAGTAAACGATGGTAAGCAGGTCTTCTTTCTAATTCTCCATCATAATGCGGGCAATTGCTACGCTGAAGCCAGCCAAGACAAGGTAACACGGTTAATTCTCCAGGAAGCGAATCAGTAACTCCTTGCTCAAACCAGCAAATCGAACCTGTACTTAAGCCAGCAAGGATAACACCACTTTCCCATACTTCTTTGAGGATTTTGTCAAGTTCCCATTGAGAAACCACCACTGCCCATTGCTATAATTTATCGGCGTGACATGATGGTCGATCACCCCACGTAAATCACAACTGTTGCACCCAGACGCGAAAAGCCTTAACGGCGGCGTTTCTTCCCTGAATTTTACTTTCGGCAACGTATTGGGGAATGACTTCTATAATTGGTAGGTTAGGAAAAATCTGACTTTGGTTCGTTGCAACATACTGGTGATTTTGCAGTAAGTATATTTGTAGCGATCGTCCATCATAAATCCATAATTCAGGAACGCCTAAAGCTTCATAGCTACTTTTCTTGATTTCGGAAGCACTTGTAATATCAATTTCAATTGCTAAGTCAGGCGGTGGATCGAAGTTAGCATCAATTTTACTTTTACCTCTAATTGCTGCTTCATGTTGAATATAAAAGCAAGCACCAGGTTCTACACTACTTGCCATATCCCGACGTTTAAAGGTAGTAGAACCTAGGGGAGTAAATTCTATCGCTTGTTCTTCAAGTAATATTTTTACTAGATCTCCGATAATTTCCTTTCCTCTTTCATGTTCAGCCAGTGGTACCATAATCTCTAGTATTCCTTTGTAGTAGGCAAGTCGGGAGGCACGCGAGTTACCTAGCTCATCCAGAATTTGCTCAAACTCACTCCAGCTAATATTTCGTAGTAGGACTTTTTGCCCTGGCTTCACATCTAGCTGATTCAGTTGTAGTTGCATTTTTTACCTCCATATGTTTCAGCGTTCCGCCATCTGTTGAATTGAGACTTGTCGAACAAAGTTTTGCACGACTTGAAAATATTTAGAACCTGCAACTTCTGCGACATTATTGTGTCCCGCACCAGGAATTAAAATTAATTGCTTCGGTTCGGGTGCAGCGGCGTAGAGTTGTTCGCTCATTTGCGCGGGAACTTGCCAATCCGCAGTTCCATGAATGAATAGAACAGGGATTTGTAGTGCGGGTACTTTACTAATTGAGTCGAAGCGTTGACGTAAGATCAAATCAACGGGAAAGATGCGGTAGGCACGTTGGAAATCGATCATGGCACGAATCGAAGTAAACGAACTTTCGACAATTAATCCGGCAGCGTTGGGCTGTTGTAGTGCTAAGTGAATTGCGATCGCACCCCCTAAAGAATGCCCATAAATAAAAATCTGACTCGGATCAATTCGTCGTTGATTAACGAGATAATCCCACGCTACCGCAGCATCTTGGTAAACAGTTGCTTCTGAAGGAAAAGCCCCTTCACTACGACCATAGCCGCGATAATCGATGAGGAGTACTGAAAAACCCATCTGGTGAAACCGATGGGCGTGAGCAACATTTGCACCAATATTGATACCATTGCCGTGTAGATAGAGTAGAACTCTTCCGTTAGATTGAGTCGCAGGAATCCACCAGCCGTGAATGTGTTCAGTTTTCCCTGCGGTTGTAGTGACAGGTAGCCATACTTCCTGGTAGCGGAGATTAAAAAACTCTGGTGTCGTTTGAATAACGGGTGAAGGAAAAAAAATGAAGCGAGTTTGCTGGAAAAACAGATATACGCTGATCCCGATATAAAAAAGTGCAGCAATTAGCCCAGCACTCAGCAGCCACCTCAATGATAATTTGTTGAGCATGGATATCCTTCTAAGCATGTACGGATGCACAACTTTATGATAAAAACTCCAAGCTGCGCATCACTATACTGACGTTCTGGCTATGTTAACTTCGGAGTCTTTTTATGCCATTCTGTTGCCTGTTCATAAGCATACGCGACTTGAAATAGCAAATCTTCGCGCAATACGTCGCCAATCAACTGCAATCCGATCGGTAAACCTTTATCATCAAAACCACAAGGAATACTCATTCCTGGTAAACCAGCCAGATTGACGGTGATTGTCATCAAGTCAGTTAAATACATACTCAGGGGATCGTCCGTCTTTTCTCCCGCCTTAAATGCGGTTGTTGGTACAGTCGGACATACCAAAACATCAACATTGGCAAACGCGTTTTCAAAGTCTTGCTTAATCAGCGTGCGGACTTTTTGCGCCTTTAAATAATACGCATCGTAGTAACCCGCCGACAGCGTGTAAGTTCCTACCATAATCCGTCGTTTGACTTCGGTTCCAAAACCAGCAGCACGAGTCCGGTTATACATCGACAGGAGATTTTCGGCATCTGGCGTGCGGAAGCCGTATTTCACACCGTCGTAACGCGCTAAGTTTGCCGAAGCTTCCGAAGGCGCAATGATGTAATACGTTGGTAGCCCGTAGCGAAAACGAGGACAGGAAATTTCTTGAACTTCTGCGCCTAAATCCTTTAGTTGTTCAATCGCTTTGGTGACAGCTTGTTCGACAGCAGGATCTAAGCCCTCACCAAACGTTTCTTTGATAATGCCAATGCGGAGGTTCTTAATGTCGGGTTTGAGCAATTGCGTATAGTCTGGGACTTCAACTTTAAGACTCGTCGAATCTTTGGGATCGTATCCAGCGATCGCACCCAGTAAAATTGCGGCATCTTCTACGGTACGCCCAAATGGTCCAATTTGATCCAACGATGAAGCAAACGCGACTAAACCGTAACGCGAAACTAACCCGTAAGTCGGTTTCATGCCAACAACGCCACAAAACGACGCAGGTTGACGAATCGAACCGCCAGTATCAGAACCTAGGGCGACAACACATTCTTGCGCTGCTACCGCCGCCGCCGAACCACCAGAAGAACCACCAGGGACTCGTTCTAAATCCCAAGGATTGGCAGTGACTTGAAATGCTGAATTTTCTGTAGAACTTCCCATTGCGAATTCATCTAAATTCGTTTTGCCCACCATGACAGTACCTGCATCGGCTAGCTTTTGCGTCACGGTTGATTCGTACGGTGGTACAAAGTTCTCCAAAATTTTAGAAGCACACGTTGTCCGAATTCCCTTGGTACACATATTGTCTTTGATGCCAATCGGAATTCCTGCGAGTAGCCCTATTTCCTCTCCCGCAGCGATTTTGGCATCCACTGCTTGCGCCTGTGCTAGCGCTGTATCTGCTGTCACCGATAAGAAACTATGTAATTTCGGCTCTAACGTTGCGATGCGCTGCAAGGCTTCTTGAGTAATTTCAACCGCAGAGCGTTCTTTGCTCACCAGTTGTTGGTGCAACTCGCGGATGGATGCCATTGTTTGCTCCTTTGACTTGTAATCCAGATTATTTAGTTTAATTCAGGACTTACGTAAAAAGTGACTCAAATTCTTGTTTTGCTTGGTAATGATTTCTTTTACCAATTACCATTTCCCACTAGCAACATAAGTCTTATAGTAAAAATATACTATGGCTTATTTTTATCGAGTGTCTTTACCTCAAACTACTCACCCTGTCAAGCTCAACGTTCATATTCAAGGACACGGCTTTCCGATCCTTTGCTTACACGGTCATCCAGGCTCAGGGCGTAGTCTATCGGTGTTTACGAACCATTTATCGCAGCGTTTCCGTACGATCGCCCCCGATTTACGCGGCTATGGTAGCAGTCGCACACAACAAAATTTTACAATGAACGATCACTTGCTCGACTTAGAAGCACTGATAGATAGCTTGAAAATTCAGCGCTGCTTATTCCTCGGCTGGTCGTTGGGCGGAATTTTGGCGATGGAACTCGCGCTTAAATTGCCTGATCGCGTCAGCGGGTTAATCCTCGTTGCCACCGCAGCGCGTCCCAGAGGGAATCATCCGCCGATTAGCTGGCAAGATAATGTGTATACTGGTGTAGCATCTATTCTGAATTGGTTACAACCGAGTTGGCAGTGGAATATTGAGACTTTTGGCAAGCGATCGCTCTATCGCTACCTCATTCAACAACATTCACCAACCGCCTATCGCTATCTTGCTACTGACGCGATCGCTGCGTACCTGCAAACTTCTGCGGCTGCACAACGCGCGTTGAATACAGCGCTGCGATCAGGTTATAATCGCCTCGCCGATTTACACAAGATTACGTGTCCGAGCTTGATGCTCGCCGGAGCAAGCGATCGCCATATCACTGCTGAATCAAGTCACGAAACGGCTCGGTACTTGAAAAACTGTCAATGGCAATGCTATGCCAATACCGCGCATCTTTTCCCTTGGGAAATTCCCCAGATGGTGTTACGCGATATTGACGCGTGGATAGCTCAATATCCAGAAGTCGTTGAGGAAGAGTGAGTCGTTAGAGGTAGTGACTAGTACTTAGTAAACTAATCACCCTAAACCCTGACCCCTGACCTCTACATAGCTTCTACATCTGACCGCTAAATATGGGTGTGGCTTTAGGCTGCACAACTCCCAAGTCGTCAGCAACCGTTAAATTCTTGGGTTTGCAACGCTTGACTTTTACAATGATTCCTTGCGCACCTTCTTGCTCTAAATCCTCAATATATCCAGCCTTGGCAGCGTTTGCTTCTTTAACGCTCAAGAAAGGACCGAAGTAGTACGTGCAGCGCGGATTTTGTGTAACAATTTCTACCCACCAAGCCCAGCCAAAGCTGTGAAAGAGATTAGTTAAAACTTCTTTAAAACTATCCCAAAATGTTTTCATATTTGCTGTTTTGTCCATTGGTTACAGATGTGACGCGGTCTGCTACTGCTTCTAAATACTTCACACTTTGTTATACTCTGTTACGCTTCTTTTTTCAAATTATCTTATTTTAATTTTTCTAAATGAAGCATATTTAACCAACGTTGGCGAAAAATTTCATACAAAGCCATTCCGGCTGCGACTGAGGCATTTAAGCTAGGAGTATCACCCAAAAGTGGAATTGACACTAACACGTCACAGCAACGTTGTGTTAACAAGCTCAAGCCCTCACCCTCAGCACCAATCACTAACACTACTGATCCTGTAAATTGGACTGTATGCAGCGGTTGGCTTGCGGTTGCGGCTGTACCATAAATCCAAAATCCTGCCTCCTTGAGTTCTTCTAAAGCACGGCTGAAGTTAACTACTCTGGCGACAGGGATTTTTTCCAAAGCACCAGCGGCGGCTTTCATAACACTCGATGTAATTCCGACTGCTCGTCTTTGCGGGATGACAAGCCCTTGCGCTCCAATCGCTTCAGCCGTCCGAATAATTGCTCCCAAATTGTGGGGATCGGTAATACCTTCAGCTGCCACAATAACAGGTGATTCGGCGATCGCTTTTGCTCGCTCAATTAATTCACCAAGATCGCTATACGCATATGGGGCAATTTGTGCAGCGATCCCTTGGTGATTTGCATGATGCGTGATTTGATCTAAACGCTTAGGTTCAACTTCATCGATAACTGTTCCTTTTTCTTTTGCTTGTGAAATCAAAGAATGAAAGCGGGGATCGTAGCGCAATCGCGAAGTAATCCAAATTCGATTTAAATGTCTTTGACTCTCCAAAGCAGCTAGAACAGGGTGACGACCGTAAATGAGATCGTTGTCTTCTGTTAAATTTTGTAAATTTGTGTTACTAACAGCATGATTCACTGTAGGTCTTGCTCGTGCAGTGCGACCCTGATTGGGAGATTTGAGCAAAGGTTTAGAGCTTTCTCTAATTTTGACTGGCTTATCGCGCTTTGCCCCGCCCGTAGATCTAAATTTTTGTGGTTTGTTAGCCATTTATATAGTTGAAGTGTTAAATTCTTTTGGGCATCCCTACTCCTCGAATCTAACTGAGAATTCCAGCTATTTCGGTATAGAAAGACAATTTTCATCACTCATTTTGATTTTGCTCAAAGTCTAGCTTGTGTAATAACTGAGCCAAACGCTGACAGTCAGTGAGAAATAGGTAGCCGACTAAGGTTTCTAAACTCGATGCTTGTTGATAAATTTCTGGTTCGATACGCTTTGGCGGCTTCGTTGTCGCATTCCGACCACGACGGACTATATCTAATTCAGTACTGGTAAGGTAAGGAGTGAGCGATCGCAAATGTGATGCTTGTGCTTCTGCTCTTACCTGTGCCACTACTAATCGATGATAAACCTGCGATCGCTTTGGTGGCAGTAAGTAATAACGCCTAATGTAAAGCTCATAAACTGCATCTCCTAAATATGCCAAAGCGCTTGGAGAAGCTTGCTGTAGCTGTAATAAATCTTCAGCCAAGGTTGGTAGCAGCTGCTCTAACTTAAGAGTTAGTTCGTCTTCTATTATAAATGAGCGATCAAGTAGTTCTTCCTCCTTTGAGTTCACAATTGAGATGATCCTTCTATCTAGATTGATGGTGAGAAAATAAATTTTGCCGTTACGAATTTAGTAAAACTACCCATTTCGGTTTTGGTAGCTTCTTATTATCCTCGATCCCCACATCCAAATAAATGAAGGTAATAGTAATTAGCTGCTAGTTAGCGCTCATTCTTAAAGATATAGATAGGTGCTTTCAACAGACTTGCACGAATGCTGAAATAGCTTCGCACGCTTTAATATCAGCGCTTTAACTAAAGTCGGGGCTACCCAAACCAAGTGCGCACAGCAACGGAAGCGGATACAGTTTATTGAGCAGCGAATTCATTCACCCAGCTTTAATAAACATTTTTCTATAAACAAAAATCAAGCTACCCAGATGATGCAACCGGATAGCTATATTAGCCTTGTTTCTGTCGCCAGATCATGACTGTTTAACGTTTTCTAGCGCGGCTTCGACTGAAGGACGCAGTGAGAGAAACTGCTCTAACCGAACTAGCTTAACTGTTTGAGTCACGCGGGCGTTAGTCACGATTTGTGAAGTGCCACCAGCATTTTGTGCTTGTTTTGCAAGTTGCACCAGTGCCCCTAGACCTGAGCTATCAACAAAGTCGATTTGAGAAAGATCCAAAATAATATTTTTTGGTCCTTCATCGATACATTTGCCAATTACCTTACGAAAGGTTGGTTCAGAAAAAGCATCTAACAACCCTGTAAATCGAAACAACTGATAATTGTCCCGCACTTCACGGGTTCCTCTCAAACTAACCGTGATATTTAGTGGCTCAGCAATAATACCCTCCTCTTGCTACGCTAACTAAGATGTTTAAAGTCGAGGCTCAAGTATAGAGTGTTTTTGGAGATCTTGTCTACTATCATGAGACAGAAATTGAGGATTAAAAAAGACTAATGCTTTGTCGCTGATCCTGTTTAGCTTCGCGCATCAATTGTACAAACTGCTCAAATAAATAATCCGCGTCATGAGGACCAGGGCTAGCTTCTGGGTGATACTGCACTGAAAATAGAGGTAGTGATTTATGTCGCAGCCCTGCAACCGTCGAATCGTTGAGATTGAGGTGGGTAATCTCAATATCCGCATCTGGTAAGGAATTGGCATCGATCGCAAAACTGTGGTTTTGACTCGTGATTTCGACTCGCTGCTTTGAACCAGCGGGTTGGTTAAGACCGCGATGCCCAAACTTAAGCTTAAAGGTTTCTGCGCCTAGCGCGTGACCTAAAATTTGATGTCCCATACAAATGCCAAACATTGGCTTTTGACTCGCTAGGAGTGCTTTGGTTGTTTCGATTCCTTCGGTAACGGGTGCGGGGTCACCAGGACCATTAGAGAGAAAAATTCCATCAGGGTTGTATTTGAGAATTTCTTCAGGAGGAGTGTTGACAGGAACAACAATGATCCGACAGCCATAACTCGCTAGGCGGCGAAGAATGTTACGCTTCACCCCAAAGTCAATCGCAACAACCGTCAAAGGTTCTGCGGTATTTTCTTGATTAACGGGCTTAAATTCCCAAATCGCGGTTGTGGGGTCTGACCATTCGTAAACCTTAGCAGTTGTTACTTCACGCACTAAATTCAAGCCTTTCATGCTAGGCGCTGTGATGACTTGCTCTAGTAACTCAGCTTCGTCAAGAATTTCGGTGGAAATTCCGCCATTCATAGCACCTAAAGCCCGAATTTTACGAGTGAGCGCGCGAGTATCAATTCCATAAATGCCAGGAACGTTGTGCTGTGTGAGGTAATCTGGCAAGCTAGCTGTAGAACGCCAATTGCTCGGTTTGTAGCAGATGTTGCGCGTTACTGCACCTCGGATTTGCGGCTTATGCGATTCTTCATCGTCGGGATTTACGCCTGTGTTACCGAGTTCAGGATAGGTAAAGACAACAATTTGTCCGTAATAACTGGGGTCTGTTAAGACTTCTTGATAGCCTGTCATGCCAGTATTGAAAACAACTTCCCCAATAGTGGTTCCGGTAGCGCCGAACGAAAAACCACGATAAGCAGTTCCATCTGCAAGGACAAGCAGCGCTGGTTTAGCGTCAAATAGGGACATAAGCAATTAATCTCAAGGCTTTGACTGGCATCAGGGTCATTATGCCACGAGTCAATTGTGTCTTGGTATGACTATGTAAGAATGCGATCGCATTTCCACACTTCTCTTACTACTTCGCACCGTAATAAAACGCAATTTCTTTGTCTTTGAGCGGTGTAAAGTCAGCATCAATGAGCATTTGATTCAGTTTTTCCTGCGGAATGTGTTTCGCGCCAATCCGCACGATTCGCGATCGCATTGTATTAGAAACACCGCTACGTTGTCTGCCTGCTTCTAGTTCCATGACTTGGCGATACAGTTCTAGTTTGGCAGGTGGAATCGGAGTACCATCGAAATCTGTTCCTGCGGCGATCGCCACATCGACAGCATCTGCGCCTGTTGTTTGCGGAGATTTTTGTGAATTCATCGTTTGTGGTAATAACAGCTACGCTTGCATTTTACCAAGTGTGATTGCCTATTCAGCAAAACAGATAACTAGTCGTATTTTTTCGCAAAATTGGGTATTCAAACACTTGCAACTACTAAAGCTTTTGATCTAACCTCTAGCCAACTATGTACCCTCATAACATTTTTTTATGTCTGACGTTCCTATTCCCGATTCCCAAGACCGATCGCTACAAAAAGCGTTTACGGGAAAACTAGTAGATGAATATTTTGATTACTCTGAAAGTTGGCTGCGGGCAATTTTGAGAATGTGCATTTTTTCACTCACTCGAATTGGTGGAAAAACTGCTTTGCTCATCGAGTGTCCCAATCAAGCAGTTGCTAAACGCCTTAGCCGCAAAACGTATCCTTTACAGCAGTTTAGCGAGTGCTTTTCTTCAAGTTACCCTGCAAGTAGGCGAGTTCTGATTTGCTACCAAGATAGTGCGCTTGCTACTTGGCGATGTTTTGATACAGAAAGTAATAGTTGGAAAACGTGGGAGAATTTACAAATTCCCACGGCTTCGACCGATGGATAATGTATTCAAGTATATTGCTAAGAACTTTACTTTAGCAGTTTTAATGCCAATGCCCATACTTCACATTGCTCTGCGCCGCTGTGGCTTGTTATACAAACAAAATCCTGTAGAGTTGCTATCTAAAAACGCCGAATGTACTATTTTAACTAGTTGTCTTGAGTTTGACCAGGGATATGCGTAGCAGTCCTAGAAGAAGATTCTCTTCGTGTATCTGAGCAAATGCCGATTTCTTTTAATAACTGAGCAATTTGCTGTGAAGTCAAACTGCGTTCTAGTAGTTGCTTTTGCTTTGCGATCGCCAGCAGTTGATGCAACTCTTCTACTGACAATGTTGTATCTTCCTGAGAAGCTGTTTGGCTAGATGCTGCTAATTTTAATGTGACTAATATTAAAAAACGCTGTAGCACGACTCTTTGAGTAGGTGTTAACTCTAATTCATCGGCAAATAATGCTAAATTGTCAGCTACTTTTTCTTGACTATCTGCCTTTTTTATGGTGTGTGCTTTAGTCGTTCCCAGAATGCTCACAATGCCACCGAGCAGCGTTCCTAAGTAAAGCCCTGTTGAACCACCTTGCCAAACTGCTCGTGGTGTGATCCAAGCCTGACAAGCCGTTTCTAAGCCCCAAGGTTGACTTTGGCATTTTTGACCTTGAACTTTCAGGCTGATTTGACTACCAATGTAAGCACTGACAATTCCAGATGTCAGCGCGATTAAAGTACAAACTAAAACTCGTTTTGGTTGCCAAAATTTGCTCATTAACCAGTATTCCGCATACCAGCAGCAATACCATTAATTGTAAGCAACGCGCCACGGAGTAGTTCCCCCTTGCTATAGCGTGAGTGGATAACGCCTGACGTTGTGTTGGTGCATTGACGTAGCCGTTTGAGCAAAGAAACTTGTAAAAAGCCCAAGGGGACAATTGTTCCATTGCGTAATTGGACGGACTTTTGCAAAACAGGATCGCCATCTAGAAGGCGTTTATGACCGGTGATGTTTAATACCAAATCTCGTGTGAGGTAGAATTCATTAGCAATTTGCTCAAATAGTTTTTCAAAGCGAGCCAAGTCTTCAGGTTGTGACAATTCCTGTACGTAGTGCTTTGCCATTTGCAAATCTACTTTTGCTAAAGTCATTTCGACTTTAGAAATTGCCATCTTAAAGAAAGGCCATTTGAGGTAGAAATAGCGCAGCAGCTTAAGATGTTCTTCGGGTTCTTCGTTGACAAATTCTTGTAACGCAGTTCCTACGCCATACCATGCAGGTAGAAGAAAACGGCTCTGTGTCCAGCTAAACACCCAGGGAATTGCGCGTAACGAACTTAGGTCTTTTTTACCACCATTGCGGCGCGCGGGTCGAGAGCTAATTTGCAACTGGCTGATCTCGTCGATGGGTGTAACTTGATGGAAAAAGTCAATAAAGTCCGGCTGCTCGTAAATTAAAGCGCGATAATGACTACGCGATCGCGCGGCGATTTCTTCAATAATTTCGTTCCAAGGTTGAATATTGTCAAATCCAGTCCGCAACAAACTTGCTTGGACAACGGCAGTTGTAATCGTTTCCAAATTGTAAACCGCAAGTTCAGGTAAAGAATACTTGGAAGCGAGAACTTCTCCTTGTTCTGTAATCTTGATTCTACCGTTAATGCTGTGACCAGGCTGCGCTAAAATAGCTTCATAAGCTGGACCACCACCACGACCAACCGAGCCACCGCGTCCGTGAAAGATGCGTAACTGTAAACCAAATTGTTCGGCAATTTGCTGAAGTGCTTTTTGCGCTTTGTGAATTTCCCAGTTACTGCTTAAAAAGCCTGAATCTTTATTACTATCTGAATACCCTAACATCACCTCTTGAAGATTAGGTGTAAGCGTTGATGGGGGTGGGGGTGGTGAGGTATCTGCTGACGAGTTTCCTGCTGAGTGCGCATGATAACCGCCTGCAAGTAAGGCACGATACAAGGGTAGTTCAAACAATTGTTGCATTACCCTCGGCGCTCGAAGTAAATCTTCGACAGTTTCAAACAATGGCACAACTTGTAAGGTGCTTGTCCCCGTTGCGGGATCGTATAAGCCTGCTTCCTTAGCAAGGAGCAATACTTCAAGCAGGTCACTGACTTCGTGACTCATGCTGATAATGTAAGTTTGGCAAATGCTAGAACCAAATTCTTGCTGTAGCGATCGCACAACCCGAAATGTTTCGATGACCTCGGTTGTCTGCGGACTAAAAGGTAATTCTGCGGGAATAAGTGGGCGACGTGTTTGAAGTTCTGATACTAACCAGGCGACGCGCTCAGCTTCGGATAATTCTTTGTAGGAACGCGGTACAATTTGCAAATACTGTAGAATCTCTTCTAACACGTCAGCATGGCGCGATGACTCTTGGCGAATATCTAGATGCGCCAAGTTGAAGTCATAAATTTCGACCTGACAAATCAAATTTTCTAATTCGCGGCAACTTAAACCCGTCGCTTCTAAATTACGCTGAATTAACCGCAATTCTGTGAGAAATTCGGTACTAGAGCGATAAATGCCACGGAAATCGTTTTCAGTTTCGATAGTTTCGCGTTGTCGTAAATCGCGGTTGTATAAACGACTGTTGCGATCGCGTGTATTCTCTAAGCGTTTGAGTAGATAAGATAATTTGAGGCGATATGGTTCTTGTCGATATCGTAGAGCGAGTGCGTCATAAACATCATTCATTTGCGATTGATCTTGCTCCAGCGATTCGAGTAATTCTGGCAAGACATCGCTCCAGTGTAGCGACAGGCTTAATAAAGTAATCAAGTGCTTCACTGACTGAATATACTTCTCTAGCACCATTTGACGTTGATAGCAAGCTGTTTGCCAGGTTACTTGAGAAGTTACCGAAGGATTTCCGTCGCGATCTGCTCCTACCCACGAACCAAATTTGCAGAAATCATGCTTTGGCGCATTCAGTCGGGGAAAAGAACTAGAAAGTGCGTGTTTAAATCGTTGATGCAGTTGAGGAATCTCATTGAATAAAACTTCTTGGAAGTAGTGCAGCGCATACTCTACTTCGTCCAGCACTGTAGGTTTAAACTGATGCAATTCATCCGTCCGCCACCATAAGCGAATTTCTTCGGTTAGCTGTTCGCGTAGTTGTGCGGCTTCCCAAGAAGTTGTCTTGTTAAGAAATCCTTGCTTTTCCTCTAGTTGATCCAACCTCTGGAGTAACTTTGCCATGCGCCGCTGTTTTTCGCGAATCGTCGGGCGCACGATTTCGGTTGGGTGTGCGGTAAAGACCATGCGCACATCCAACTGATCAATTAGGCGCTGGATTTGCTGAGGCGGGACATTCTGCTCTTTCAAATGAGGAAATAAGGCGTGAAAGGTACTATATTTCTGATTGTCAGATTGAATTGCTTGCCAGCTTTTCTCTAGTATTTCCGCCCCAGGTTGTCCATTGAGCGTTTTCTCTGCGTCAAGTGACTGACCGTTTGCTGATGTTACTTGCTTGCTAAGTGCCGTATGCTGCGAGGAACGCGCGAGTTGCAGTCGCTGTTCGTAATGTTGCTCAACAATATTAATCAGCTGAAAATATAAAGCAAAGGCGCGCGCCGCTCGAATTGCTTCGTTAAGATCGAGTTGTGCAATCAACTTAGTCACTTCTGCTGCTTGGTCGTTTGTCGCTTGTCCTTCTGGAGAACACAGATCGCGCAGTTGACCTAGAAGATTGACTAATTCTTGACCGCAATCCTGTTTAAGCACAGACTCCCATAAGTCCTCTACCAACTCAAGGCGTTGCCGGAGAAATAAATCTAGCGGTGAAGGCACAGTCAGTGCCTCATCAGAGGATAGGTTGATGAGCGAACTCATAAGGTCTGTTCTAAATAAAGCCAGGAATATAAATAATTCTATGAGGTAAATTCCCCTCAAGTGGTTGCACAAACAACAAACTTTGGGATTAAGTTATGCGCTTACTCATTTTGCTCTATCTTCTGTGGCTCTGGAAAGGGTAGTATTGGTAAGCGATCACCGCGTAAAATTTCTTCGGCTGATTGTCCGACCGACTGAATCAATTCTGAGTAAGCTCTGGCACCTAACATCCCCAATAATACTAATCCAGTGCCAATTTGTAACAAAACTTTAGAACTCAGACTGATAAGGAATAAGTCTATTTCCTGCTCTTTTTTACCCTGACGCTGAAATGTCATGTTGGCTCGCATCCCCAATTATTTTTTATTGTGCTCGTGTGCAGCTTTTTATGTTGTAGAACTCAAAGTTGCCGTAAATGTTGAAACAGCACTTTCGTAGCAAGTTTCGTCAGTTTATAAAGTAAGCCTATAAACTATATTTACCAAATTAATCCTTTTGATATAGATTAAAACAAGTAAAGTAATGTAAAGTACTAAATACAGGCAAAACAAATTTGTCTGATTATTTTTCTCCAACTTACTTGTAGTTACAAAAAGCAATCATAAAAGTATGACAACAACTCTACAAAGACGCGAAAGCGCATCATTG